>JBEAPG010000261.1:0-3775 GCA_041164545.1 Bacteroidota bacterium | reverse complement strand
CCTTGTAAAGCATGTCAGACTTTTTAATCATTGGGCACCCTTTATTACAACGTCTTGTACTTTATGTAATGCCCAATTATTCTGAGACGAAAGCAGCTCAAAATTTGCTAAACATGGGAAAAGAATACCACTCAAAAAATACGATACCAAAATTATATCTAGAGCTAAGTTTCTCCAAATTTAGAACGATAGATAAAACCTCTTCAAAAATATAAAACTGAATACTACGATTTAAATGGCTACTCAATCAGAGCATAAAAACGAAAAATTAGTAAATATAAAAAGGTTAAAGATAGAAGGTGAAAACTTCTATTGTATTTCCAACTATGACGAAATACGACCTTTCTTTATGAGTGTGGTAAGTGATTCACATCATTGGATGTTTGTATCCAGCAACGGCGGACTTTCTGCCGGACGAAAAAATGCGCAATACGCATTATTCCCATACTACACTGTAGATAAAATAACGGAATCCTTTGATATAACCGGAAGCAAATCGATATTTCAAATCACGGAAAATGGACAAATGCACGTTTGGGAACCTTTTTCTGAACGCAATGCAGGAAAATATATAACTACACGAAATCTCTATAAAAACGCAATTGGCAATAAGATAATCTTTGAGGAGATCAATCATAATGATGGATTGACGTTTAGATACGAGTGGAACTCGAGTGATATTTTTGGCTTTGCAAAGAAATCTTCTTTAGAAAACAATGGCGATAAATCGCTGACCATAAAGATACTTGATGGTATACAGAATATAATGCCAGATGGTGTAAGCAGTGACTTGCAAAACGCTGCAAGTAATTTGGTAGATGCATATAAACGAAATGAATTAGACGCGTCTTCTGGTCTAGGCATATTTGCGCTAAGTGCCATTATAGTGGACAAAGCCGAGCCGAGTGAAGCACTAAAGGCAAATGTTGCCTGGTCTTTGGGTCTTGATAATGCTAAGTACTTGCTATCATCATTGCAATTAGATGCTTTTAGAAGTGGCCAAACAGTGTCACAAGAAGAAGATGTAAAGGCCGAAAAAGGAGCCTATTTTGTACATTCAGAAATAAAGCTTGACGCATCTAGTAAAAAAGATTGGATACTAGTAGCAGACGTAAACCAAAGTCAGGCCGATGTAGTGGCTCTGATAAATGAAATTAAAACGGATGTTGAATTAAGAAAAAAAATAATAGCAGATATTGAATTGGGCTCTAAGCGTCTTATCGAACTAAATGCATCTTCAGATGGAATGCAATTGTCAGCCGACGTATTTAGAGATACGCGTCATTTTTCGAATACGCTGTTTAATATAATGCGCGGTGGTATTTTCGATTTTAACTACCAAATAGAAAAATGGGATCTGAAGAATTACTTAGCCATTGCGAATAAAAAAGTATTTGAAAATCATAAGGAGCTTCTGAATAGTTTAGATGATACTTTTTCGTTTTTTGAGCTAGAAAGAATTGCGAAAGAGAGTTCAGATAAAGACTTTGAGCGTTTGTGTATGGAATATATGCCGCTTAAGTTTAGTAGAAGACACGGAGACCCAAGTAGGCCTTGGAATCAGTTTTCTATAAATACGCGAAGCGAGTTAGATGGTTCTAAAATTTTAGACTACGAAGGAAATTGGCGTGATATATTTCAAAATTGGGAGGCACTAGCTATTTCATATCCAGCCTTTACCAGAAGTATGATTAATAAGTTTTTGAATGCCACAACTTTCGAAGGCTATAACCCATATAGAGTAACAAAAGATGGATTTGACTGGGAAACTGTGGAGCCAGATAATCCTTGGTCATATATAGGCTATTGGGGAGATCATCAAATTATTTATTTACTTAAGTTGCTAGAGCTTAATGAGAAATATTATCCAGGACAGTTAAGTAGCCAATTCAACAATGCATCATTTGTATATGCCAATGTGCCGTACAAAATAAAAAGCTACAAAGACATTTTGAACAATGCAAAGGACACCATAGAATTTGACGAGGAGCTTGATGCCCAAATCAGAAAGAATAGAGAAGTTTTAGGTTCGGATGCTGCACTTTTGGTAGCAGAGCACGATAAGATATATACCGTAAATTTCATAGAAAAAATACTTGCGTCTGTTCTTGCCAAACTATCTAATTTTATACCGGAAGGCGGAATTTGGATGAATACTCAACGTCCGGAATGGAATGATGCGAATAATGCATTGGTGGGCAATGGAGTATCTATGGTTACATTGTATTACCTTAGAAGATTCTTGAATTTCTTTGGTAAACTGATAAAAAACACCGAAGATGAGCGTGTAGAAATTTCAAATGAGTTAATCATCTTTTTCAAAAAAGTACAATCTGTTTTTGAAGAAAACAAAGATTTATTGAGTGCTTCCATAAGCAATGCAGACCGTAAGGAGATTATGGATGGCTTGGGCGAAGCGGCTAGCGAATACAGAGAGCATATCTACCGCCAAGCATTTTGGGGCGAAAAGAGAACCATTTCGTATAGACGACTTAAAAGCTTTATAGACTTAAGTTTAGACTACATAGAGCACACCATTAAGGCAAATAAGCGTGATGATAAGATGTATCATGCGTACAACTTAATGACCATTGAAAACAATAAAGAAGTATCTATTTCATATTTAAACAAAATGCTTGAAGGACAAGTGGCCGTGCTAAGTTCGGGTTACTTATCTCCTAAAAAAGCACTAAAACTGTTGGACAATATGAAAAATAGTGACCTTTTCAGACCGGATCAATACAGCTACTTGCTTTATCCAAACAAGCAATTGCCTAAATTTTTGGAGAAAAACAATATCCCTAAAGAAGCAGCATCAAGTTCCGAACTTATAAGTACAATGTTGTCAAATGGCGATAAATCGTTGGTAGAGCAAGATATTCACGGACACTACCACTTCAATGGTAATTTTAAAAATGCGGCTGATCTAAGCAATGCAATAGATGCATTGAGTACTTCTAAGTATGCTGATTTGGCTAAGAAAGAGAAAAAATCACTGCTTCAAGTATTTGAAGATGTATTCAATCACAAGGCATTTACGGGTAGGTCTGGCACATTTTATGGCTATGAAGGCTTGGGCTCCATCTATTGGCATATGGTGTCTAAACTGCAATTAGCGGTGCAGGAAATTTGCATCAAAGCAGTAGAGAAAGACGAAAGTCCGGAGGTAATAGGCAGATTACTAGAACATTATTATGAAATAAATGCAGGAGTGGGAGTGCATAAGTCGCCAGCACTATATGGAGCTTTCCCCACTGATCCGTATTCTCATACACCAGCAGGAAGAGGAGCACAACAACCCGGTATGACTGGGCAGGTAAAAGAGGACATTTTGAGTAGATTTGGTGAATTAGGTGTTTTTGTAAAGAAAGGAGAACTGTATTTTAATCCATGTTTACTAAGAAAAGATGAATTTACAATTCAATCGCGCCAGTTTCATTATGTCACTATAAGCAAAGAGCATAAGACCTTTGATCCAGAAATCGGCTCGCTCTGTTTTACATTCTGTCAAGTTCCGATTATATATAGATTGGATAAAGAAAACCGTATGGAAATTGAAAATCAAGATGGAAGTTTGAGCACATTAAACTCACTGCACTTAGATGCAGCAACAAGTACTAAAATTTTTAACAGAACAGGAGAAGTAACTAAAATTACGGTTTATGTAGATCAGTCTATATTAAAGTAGTGCTAAACCTGATTAAAACATATCGCATTGCAATACTTGTCTTGATTTTTTTAAATTCATGCAGCACAAATACAACCAAAAAGGATT
>JBEAPG010000260.1:0-3797 GCA_041164545.1 Bacteroidota bacterium | reverse complement strand
AATTAGTAACAATATTGGTTTATTCACTTATTTGAGCAGCGAAAACTGCACAAAGTTTGAAATTACAGAAAATCAAGAATAAATAAAGGTATTAAACATATCAAAGCCTAAATGAAATTGATTTTACATATGCTTCAATTTAGGGCTATCTACCATACCTCAAAAAAATTACTTTTGCAGCCCGAATGGAGCACATCCGAAATTTTTGCATTATTGCCCATATAGACCACGGTAAATCTACCTTGGCAGACCGCTTGTTGCATATGACTGGCACCATAAGCGACCGAGATTTGAAGGAACAAACCCTTGATGATATGGACTTGGAACGCGAGCGAGGTATTACAATTAAATCGCACGCCATTCAGATGGACTATGTTTTTGAAGGTGAAAAATATGTGCTAAACCTGATTGACACTCCAGGTCACGTCGACTTTAGTTACGAAGTAAGTAGGAGTATCGCTGCCTGCGAAGGTGCATTGCTTATAGTGGATGCTGCACAAGGTATTCAGGCACAAACCATAAGTAATCTATATCTTGCGTTGGAAAATGATTTAACCATTATTCCAATTCTAAACAAAATGGATTTGCCTGGTGCTATGCCAGAGGAAGTAAAAGATCAGATTGAAGAATTAATACTTTGCGAACGTGATGATATAATACCTGCAAGTGGAAAAACAGGAATGGGGGTAGATAAAATCTTGGAAGCTATTATTCATCGTATACCTGCGCCAAAAGGTGATCCAAAAGCACCACTAAAAGCCTTGATTTTTGATTCTGTTTTTAATCCTTTTAGAGGAATAATAGCCTACTTCCGAATTATGGATGGTGAAATAAACAAAGGCGAGCACGTAAAATTTATGAATACCGGCAAAGATTATTATGCCGATGAAATTGGAGTGCTTCGACTTAAGCAGGAACCGCGCAATGCTGTGAAGACAGGGGATGTTGGTTACATTATTTCTGGAATTAAAGAAGCCAAAGAAGTAAAAGTAGGTGATACAATTACGGCCCTAAAACATCCTACTTCTCAAGCCATTCAAGGTTTTGAGGATGTAAAACCCATGGTATTTGCTGGTATTTATCCTGTGGATACGGAAGATTTTGAAGAACTCCGAGATTCGATGGGTAAGCTTCAGTTAAACGATGCTAGTTTGGTGTTTGAACCTGAAAGCTCTGCCGCCTTAGGTTTTGGTTTCCGTTGCGGTTTCTTGGGAATGCTCCATATGGAAATTATCCAAGAGAGATTAGAGCGTGAATTTGGCATGACTGTTATTACTACGGTGCCGAACGTGAGTTATCACGCCTTTATGAAGAAAGAATCGGAGCTTATTGTAGTAAATAATCCAAGCGACTTGCCCGAACCAAATTATTTGGATAGGGTAGAAGAGCCATACATTAATGCTCAAGTCATTACATCTGCAGATTATGTAGGTGCGATTATGACCTTGTGTATAGACAAGCGTGGTTTACTTAAAAATCAGACCTATTTAACTAGCAATAGAGTAGAACTCACTTTCGAAATGCCAATGGCAGAAGTAGTTTTCGATTTCTACGATAAATTAAAAAGTGTTTCTCGTGGCTACGCTAGTTTTGATTACCATCCTATAGGTTACAGGGAATCAACACTTGTGAAGTTAGATATAATGCTCAACGGAAAAGTTGTGGATGCATTATCGGCTGTTATTCATCGGGATAAGGCTTATGAATATGGCAAGAAGATTTGTGAGAAGTTAAAAGAATTAATTCCTCGTCACCAATTCGAAATTCCTATACAAGCTGCAATTGGTGCTAAAATAATTAGCCGCGAAAACATACGTGCTATGCGAAAAGACGTCACAGCTAAATGTTATGGTGGTGACATTTCGCGTAAACGTAAACTACTCGAAAAGCAGAAAAAAGGAAAGAAACGTATGCGTCAGGTAGGTAACGTAGAGATACCGCAAAGTGCATTTATGGCGGTATTGAAGCTGGATTAGGAAACTAATTCGCGTTCTTACTGATTATACCTAGAGTCAGCCAATTTGCTATGGCTTGTCTATTGTTAACCATAAGCAATCTTTTTTGGTCAAATTCGTTCGTTATGTTGCCTAACTCTATGTACACCACTGGTGGTTTACACTCTCTAAGCGTATGTAAATCTCGGCTTCTTACCACGCCTTTATACCCTCTATTGGTCTGATGTTCATCATATTCCGCCTTTATCTGGCTATACATTTCTATGGCTAGGTCTTTGCCCGTTTGACTGCCAGGGTAGTAGTAAAAGAAAATATCAACCTTTTGCTCTTCATAACGACTATCTATGTGAATTTCGATAACGCGTTGTACAGTAGCACCTTCTTTTTCGTGCTTTTCATAAAGTTCATTTATTTTTGAGCTACGTTGCTTTAGTCGTTTTGCCTGATTTATAGGCATAGTTTGATTAAACCAAGCGGTTTCGTCGTGGTCGCTTTTAAGAAATTCTTCGTCTCGTATTCCGTCGTTATTATCTCTGGTTATGACATAAACCGTAGCGCCGTGTTGCAATAAGTTTCTGGCAAAACGTAAGGTTACATCGTAAGCATATTCATCTTCGCAGAGCATATGTCCGTCTTTGTATCCTATAGCTCCCGGATCTGGACCGCCATGACCACTAATAAGGTAATACACTTGGCCTTTTAATTTTTCAGTGTAAATCGGAGTTTTTTCATAGTCTTTACCAAAAATTGGAAAGTTCTCGGTGCGAATGGCCTTTGTAGTTTCTTGTTCCGTATTTTCTTTATGATCTGAAAGCTCTATTGCTACATCTTTTGGATTTTCTAAAATCAATTCCTTTTTCACTGCTCCATCATCCAAGCAGAATAGAGCATGCACAGGAACCCAAAGTTGTTTGTCGTTTCTGTAATCAAAATCCCGGAGTCCGGCGTTTAGCATTTCTTCGTTGTATTTCTGGATAAATACAGCACGGTCATAGTTATTATTACCTATTGTGGTTCTGATACTTACATCATTATAATCATATACATATATAGGTAGCCTATATGTTTTAGCTAGCTGTAAGTGGTCTGTTCTGTTTAGGTTGTTCAATTTTAGAAACGTATCTACACTGCACGGAAAACCAGCTACATTATATCTGTTTAATAGAACAGTTATACCATCACCTTTTTGGGCTTGTATTTTTAGATATTCTGCTTTCGCTTGTGAAAAAGCGATGCATTGAAAAATTAAAAGAAAGAATGAAATGCGTTTAAATTGACCAACCATAGGTTCCAGTAAGTGGAACAAAATTAAAGTTGCCGTGGCTTGTTTTCTTGTATTCATTATCACCAACACGTTGTACTAGTATCATTTTTTGGACATCAAGATTACCAACAGGAGCAATCAATTTGCCATTTATTTTCAATTGTTCGGTGAGTGTTTTCGTAAGTTCAGGGGCTGCTGCAGTCACTATTATCTTATCAAACGGTGCTTCGTCAGAGAGCCCTTGTGAACCATCTCCAAGTATAGTTGCAATAGTTAGGCCAAGCTTTCCGAAAAGTGCTTTGGCTTCCAAATGCAGTGTTTTGATGGTTTCTATACTATAAACGTCTGCTCCTAGTACTTTTAGTATAGCCGCTTGATATCCTGATCCTGTACCTATTTCTAAAACTTTATCTCCCGGTTGAATATCTAATAATTGCGTTTGAAAAGCAACAGTAAAGGGTTGCGAGATGGTCTGTCCTTCTTGAATTGGGAACGCGATATTCTCATACGCCTTATCTACAAAGTCTGTAGGAAAAAAGAAATGACGAGGTACTTTTTGCATTGCCATAAGCACCTTT
>JBEAPG010000259.1:0-3806 GCA_041164545.1 Bacteroidota bacterium | reverse complement strand
TATTTAAAATAGCAGAAGTCGGCACTGCAGCATACTTAATCTCATTAACTTCACTAGGATGCGTTCCGTTTGCATTATTTTGAAGGTAAGTACCTGGTATATTGTCTTGCTGGAATATCAAATGAAGATAATCATTGCTTCTTTTTGCAACACAAGGGAAAGTATTTTCAGTGTTTCTATCTTGAGTAATGTTTTGTGGACCATACCAAGTAGCTCCTCCATCATCAGAAAATGAAACTAAGATATCTCTGAAGTTCGCATTTAAGAAATGTACATTGGTTTCTATAGCAGAAGAGTAAACCATATAAATGTTTCCATTAGCATCAATACTTGCAGATGGCATAGTAGTAATAGAAGTAGTACCGGATCTTGCAGCCGAAAGTAGACCACTAGGCACATTACCAGAAGCATCAAGTGCATTGATTGTTTCAGAAGTAATGCTTAAACCACCGTCTCCATCCATATCAATAGTTCCACCACACACTTTTGGCTCTGTATCGCCTTCTTTCCAATGACGGATTGTTGCTTGACCTGGGAAAAAGAAGAAAGTAGTATCACCCGTTGTGGTTACACCACCAGTAATTCTACCTAATCCCCAAAATACGTGCACGTTTCCATCGTTGTCGATTAATACGTCTAAAGAACCATCATTTGTATCTAATGTGTCTCCTGAAATTGTTAATTCTTCAGCCATTCTAGGACCTTTAAACGGCATTTTATCTACATCTGTATAAGTAAAATTCATACCATTATCAGTTGATTTCCAAAGCGAAACCGGATCTCCCAATCCACCGATTACTATGGCCACAACTGAATCACGTACGTCGATAGCATAATTATCGCCACCACCAGAAGGATATAATGTACTATCGTAACCAGGTAGCAAAATATGCTCAACTTCCCACGTCTCTCCGTCGTCAGCACTTCTAGAATATGTAGTTGGACTATTAACTCCGTTTCTGATTACCGCAGGAACATTTGTTGACTCGCTTAACCAATAGTTGCAAATTACATGTACATAACCATTTCCAGCTGCCGCTCTACCCCAAATAGGTACTCTATTCACATTTGGTACAGAAACGTCATCTAAAATAGCACTTGAAGAACTCCAAGCAGTGCTACCTATGCCTGCATTTATAGATTTTATAAATCCACCAGTATTTGACTCGTGAGCAAAAACAGCTTCTTTCCCGTTGCTTAAAGTCATAATATTAGGCCATCCTGAACGCTGAGTCCCTTCAATTTTATTGCTTTGAATTCCTAACCAACTGCTTCCGTCAAAATAGTTGTAACCAGAACCTCTATTCGGAAAATTGGTAGAACCATCTGGACTAGCTGTCCATACAGCGCTCACTGTACCATCAGAATGAAGTTCAACTCTTCTCCCTGGGCTGGCATTGGTTTGTAAATCATAATACGTTTCGCCCAAAGTAACATATTGGTAAGGCTTTCCTTTCTTTTCTTTTAAAGCCTGACCTGTTCCTGGGTTTTGAAAGATAGGCATTTCACTATCGATAGCCTTCATTTCTTTTGGATTGTAAACTTGTGCTTCTTGATTTGAAACCTTAATCTCCTTAACTGGCGTTTGAGCCATTAAAAGAAATGGTGCTGCTAAAATAAATGTAAGTAATGTTTTTTTCATTTGTGTTATCCTAAGATTTTTTTCGTGGGGCGAAAATTAATTAAATATTGTATAACGGCAGTGTAAAAATACCTAAAACGCCAATATTTTAAGAATTGTTTCCTGAAACAGTTCTTTCTCATCTCCCGTGTTTTCGATGATTCCTTTGAATTTTAAGTCACATTCATTAATCACTTTTATGGCATTAGCAATACCATAATTTTGATAGTTGGTAGCTGCTTGCCTAAATTCTGATATAGCAAAAAATGGAATTCCGATTGCACTCATTATTTCCTTATCCGTGCTGCGAATCATTGTTTGCATAATAGCTACCTTTTTAAAATACCCAAACAACGAAGCAATAAGTAGCGGTAACGGGTGCGTATTTAAGTTATTGGAAAAATAGTGCATTATTTCTACCGTTCGTTCTCTATTGCGCTGCGCTAACGCTTTTTGCAATGAAAAAATATTATACTCTTTGTTTATCCCAACATATTGCTCAATATGGCTTTCTCTTATTTTGTTGCCTTTTTCTACGTTAGAAAAAACCTTTTGCAATTCTTGAACCATTACAGAAAACTTAGCACCACTATTTTCTACTAGTAAGTGTAAAGGCTTGGGTTCAATATCATAACCCATATCAGAAATATAAGTAGAAACTACGTTGGCTACTTCTTTTTCGGCGACAGGATCTGCCGTAAAAATAACGTGTTTTTTGAATGCGGGACCTGGCTTCTTATTCATTGGCAAAGTTTTACCCGGATGGTACCATACCAAAACAGTTGTAGGTGACGGATTTTCCAAATAGGTAATAAGCAATTCCGGATTTTTGATAAATTGAGCTTCTTTTAAAACGACCAATTGATAATCGGACATCATTGGAAATCTTCGGCATACGTTCAATAAAGCATTTATATCAGTGTCTTTTCCATAAAAGGTGTGCACATTAAAACTTCGAGTGCTTTCATCTACTACTATGGCATCTATCTTATCCAAAAGTTGGTCTAAAAAATAATATTCCTCTCCATGCAGTAAATACACAGGAGCAATCGATTTTTGATCGAGCTCCTTCATAAGCTTATTGAATTCGAAATAGGAACTACTACCTTTGGCCATTCGTAAAATAAAAGAGGTGCAACTTAATTTTCCAGAATTTAGCTTCCAAATAAAAACCCAAAATAATCAAAATTACATTTTTGATGTAATAAGAAATAAATATGTTGTACTCACTCCTGAAGAATGGGTAAGACAACACGTTGTACACCAACTTATTACCAATAATTTTCCAAAAGGAAGGATAAGTGTAGAAAAGAGTTTACCCAATAGCACTAAGCGCTATGATGCTTTATACTTTGACGAAAAACTGTCTCCATACTTACTTGTGGAGTGCAAAGCGCCTTCTGTTTCTATTAGCCAATCAGTCTTAAATCAGGTTATGCGGTATATCTCGCTATTGGACATTCCTCATGTGCTTTTAAGCAACGGGCTAAGCCATTTTTGGTTTAGTAGAAAAGGCACTTCTATTGAAATAAAGCAAGAAATTCCATTGTTTTCTGCGATAAGCGGTTAAAAAGCGCTTAATTCGCCGCCGAATATTTTAAATAGTATGGCATTATTAATCATAATTGTTTTTGTATTAGGATATACAGCAATTGCCCTAGAGCACAACATTAAAATAGATAAAGCGGCGAGTGCGCTTATAACTGGCGTTGTTTGTTGGGCCTTGTATGTATTTTCAATTGACGCATCAGGACACGACATCATTCATATTATTGAACATGGTGTAGAGGAAATTAATTTCAAAAATGGGCTTATTCATCATTTATATGAGATTGCAAGTATTCTTTTCTTTTTGATGGGTGCTATGACTATTGTTGAAATGGTAGATGCCCATGAGGGATTTACAGTAATTACAGATAGGATAAAAACCACCAATAAAACTAAGCTGCTTTGGATTATTTGTATTTTAACCTTCTTCTTTTCGGCAGCATTAGATAACTTAACTACCACTATTGTTATGATTTCTTTGCTTCGCAAACTGATAAAAGATAAAGAAACACGATGGGTTTTTGTGGGTATGGTTGTATTAGCAGCTAATGCTGGTGGTGCTTGGTCACCTATTGGAGACGTAACGACTACAATGCTTTGGATTAAAGGTCAGTTACCCGATGTTGGCGGAATGATT
>JBEAPG010000258.1:0-3811 GCA_041164545.1 Bacteroidota bacterium | reverse complement strand
ACGAAAATCGCTTACTTACTGTGGAAGTTTCTATGTTAAATCGTTTTACACAGTAATTTTTAGAATTACCATCATAGTGAATAGCTGTTAGCGTGGCTTTCGGATTATACTTTTCGATTAAGACTATTTCTTTACTAGCATAGTGATTCGTAAGCTCGTGATTGGTCAACTCATATTCTCCATTTTCATATACGACCAATATTAAATCGTCCGTTTGAAAACTGCCTAAATAATCACCGCGTTCGTGTACATTTAGCCTTCCGATATTGCTTTCATACCATATATCTCTTCCGCCAATGGTAGAAACACCTCTTTCTTTTAAATCTACTTTTCGCACAGGATACTTGGTAACCATATTTCCTTGAGATGTTCTACCTTTTATTGCAATTTCAGAAAAATCGTAGTCCAATAATTTGTTTCTAGCTTTTGCGGCAGAATGTAGATACACATTTACAACTTCAGCTTCGCCATTAGGATTAGCAGTAAAATATAATAGCTTACTGCCATTAGCTCCCTTAGTAATATCGTACTCCTTATCACGAGTAATGCTTGTTACATTAAACCTTTTTGCATATGTTTTTTTACTGCTTCCATCTGTATAAATGGCGTTATAAGTCATACGATCATCGTTCTTTCTGAATACAGCGATGTGAATGATGTTTTTTCCAAAAAAGGCCTTGGATGAAACTTTACTTACCGAGTACAGACCGTCTGCACGAAATACGATAATGTCATCTATGTCGGAACAATCGCAAACATATTCCTCCTTCTTAATACCTGTACCCGCAAAACCTTCTTTGTAGTTAACGTATAACTTTTCATTGGCTACAGCTACAATTTGCGTATTTATATCTTCAAAGCCTTTTATCTCAGTCTTTCGCTCTTTTCCTTTACCAAACTTGGTAATTAAGTTTTTGTAGTAATCAATTGCATAGTCAACTAGGTTGTTTAGGTGTTTGTTTACTACTTCTAATTCATCTTCGATACCTTTTAATAATTCATCCGCTTTGAAGGTGTCATACTTAGAGATTCTCTTGATTCTTATTTCTGTTAGCCTAATAATATCGTCCTGAGTTACCTCTCTTCGTAATAACTTTTTAAAAGGATCAAGACCAGTATCAATAGCGGTTAGAACTGCTTCCCACGTTTCGCACTCCTCAATATCGCGATAAATACGTTCTTCAATGAAAATCTTTTCTAGAGAACTAAAGTGCCATTTCTCCTCCAACTCACCTAGTTTTATTTCTAACTCCTGTTTAAGTAAGTCAAGCGTATTTTGCGTATTTATTCTTAAAATATCAGTAACGCCCAAAAACTCAGGTTTTTCTTCGACAATTACACAGGCATTTGGAGAAACTGAACTTTCACAATTTGTAAATGCATACAGAGCATCAATAGTTTTGTCTGTAGATATTCCGTTTGGTAGGGAGATTTCTACCTCCACATCTTTTGCCGTATTATCTACAACTTTTTTTATTTTTATTTTTCCCTTATCGTTTGCTTTTAAGATGGATTCAATCAAAGAACCAGTAGTGACACCATATGGCACATCCTTAATAAGCAGGGTGTTTTTATCTTTTTCTACAATAGTTGCACGAATCTTCACTCTTCCGCCTCTTCTTCCATCTTGATAGTCGCTTACATCAATTTGGCCTCCAGTATCGAAATCGGGAAATAGTTTAGGCGTTTTACCTTCAAGAATTTTAATACTCCCTTCTAATAATTCAATGAAATTATGAGGTAAAATTTTAGTTGAAAGGCCAACAGCAATACCTTCAACACCCTGTGCAAGTAATAGTGGAAATTTGACTGGAAGAGTAATAGGTTCATTCTTTCTTCCGTCATACGATTTTTGCCATTCTGTAGTTTGTTTATTAAAAACTACTTCTAAAGCCAACTTATTTAGCCTTGCTTCAATGTATCTGGGAGCAGCAGCACTGTCACCTGTTCTATTATCTCCCCAGTTTCCTTGGCAATCGATTAATAAATCTTTTTGACCTAAATTAATAATGGCATCACCAATAGCTGCATCACCATGAGGATGATACTGCATTGTTTGGCCTATAATGTTTGCTACTTTGTTGTATCGGCCATCATCCATTTCTTTCATACTATGAAGGATACGGCGCTGCACGGGTTTCAGACCATCGTTTATATGAGGTACAGCTCGCTCTAAAATTACATAACTGGCGTATTCTAAAAACCAATCCTCGTACATGCCTTTTATAGCACGTTGTCCATCACCTAAATCTACACGAATTTCCTTTTCCTCAGGAATTGGGTTTAAATCGTCTTCAATTTCCTCGTTCTCGTCCATTTTCTCTATGCGGCTTCTTCTATATTTTTAGGTTCTTCTTCCGTCTCTACGTTTGCATTTCCATCGGCTTCATCTACTTCAATACGCAGATTACCAATAATAAATTCCTGTCTATCAGGCGTATTTTTACCCATGTAGTATTCTAGTAGTTTCGCAATTGAAGTTTCTTCTTGCAAAATCACAGGTTCCAATCGTATATCCTCTCCGATAAAGCCACCAAATTCGTCTGGAGATATTTCTCCTAGACCTTTGAATCGGGTGATTTCGGCGGTTTTGCCTACTTTACGAAGAGCGTCAAATCGTTCTTGGTCTGTATAACAGTAATAGGTTTCTTTCTTGTTTCGAACCCTAAATAGTGGCGTCTCTAATATATACAGATGTCCTTGTCTTACTAAATCTGGAAAAAATTGCAAAAAGAAAGTAAGTATTAAAAGTCGGATATGCATACCATCCACATCAGCATCTGTTGCTATAACTATTTTATTATATCGCAAGTCGTCAATACTTTCTTCAATATTTAATGCATGTTGAAGTAAGTTAAATTCTTCGTTTTCATAAACAATCTTCTTCTTTAGGCCATAGCAATTAAGGGGTTTACCTCGTAAACTAAAAACGGCTTGTGTTTGTACATCTCGTGCTTTGGTTATGCTACCACTAGCACTATCACCCTCTGTTATAAATAAAGTAGTTTCTAGTCTTGATTCATTTTTTTCGTCCGTATAATGAACGCGGCAATCACGTAGCTTTTTATTATGTACACTGGCTTTTTTTGCTCTCTCGCGTGCTATCTTTCTAACGCCAGCCATGTCTTTTCTTTCTCTTTCGGACTGTTGTATTTTGCGAAGTAGAGCGTCTGCCGTTTCAGGATTTTTATGAAGATAGTTATCTAGCTGCGATTTTATAAACTGATTAATTTCTGCCTTAAGCGATGGCCCGTTAGGAGAAATTTCCGTACTACCTAACTTTGTTTTGGTCTGAGATTCAAATACAGGTTCTTGTATTCTAACACTTATTGCAGAAATTAATGATGCTCTTACATCCGTAGATTCGAAATTTTTTCCATAAAAATCACGTATTGTTTTAACCAAAGCTTCTTTAAATGCTGCTACGTGCGTTCCGCCTTGTGTTGTATTTTGACCATTTACAAAAGAAAAATATTCTTCTCCATAATGATTGTCGTGAGTAATGGCTACCTCTATATCTCCTTCTTTCAAATGAATAATCGGATATTTTATCTCTTCATCATTTGTTTTTCTATCTAGTAAATCGAGAAGTCCATTCTTTGAAAAATATTTATGCTCATTGAAATGTATGGTTAAACCAGCATTTAAATAAACATAATTCCACATCTGATTGTCGATGTACTCGTGTATGAATTTATAATTCTTAAATATATCATTATCAGCAATATATTCTACGTAGGTCCCATTTGGCTCGCTCGTCTTTTCGCTCCATTCTTTGGTTAAATTTCCTCTTTCAAATTCTGCAATTTTA
>JBEAPG010000257.1:0-3830 GCA_041164545.1 Bacteroidota bacterium | reverse complement strand
TACACCTTGTTCCGCCAACAAGTTTACCACCTTAGTTTCTGTAGCGATAGAAGCGTGATCTGTACCTGGCACCCAACATGCATTATACCCATTCATTCTTGCTCTTCTTACCAAAATATCTTGGATTGTATTGTTAAGCATATGCCCCATGTGCAGTATTCCTGTAACATTGGGTGGAGGTATAACTATAGTGTATGCTGGCTTATCATTAGGAACAGATTTAAAAAGGTCATTTGCCATCCAGGCTTCGTACCACTTGTCTTCAATTCCTTCAGGACTGTATTTGGCGGATATTTCCATACTTTAAAATTTATTTCAATTTATGTGCAAATAAAAAAGCCCATCTTGTATTGACCAAGACGGGCTTTCTAGTGTTTTTAACAATTTTATCTTTTTTCTTTGATTCTTGCTTTTTTACCTGAAAGTCCTCTTAGGTAGAATATACGTGCTCTACGCACTTTACCTTTTCTATTGACTTCAATTTTTTCAATATTTGGAGAATGAACAGGGAATATCCTCTCTACACCAATACCGCTGCTAATTTTTCGAACAGTAAAGGTTTCGTCTAAACCTGTGTTTCTTTTTTGCAATACAGTACCTTGAAAAACCTGTATTCTTTCTTTGTCACCCTCTTTTATTTTGTAGTGAACAGAAACAGTATCTCCAGCTCCAAACTCAGGGATATCGGTTCTTAATTGACTTGCTTCTATGTGCTTTACTAGATCCATTTTTTTAAAAGTGGCTGCAAATGTAGTGAAAAGAGTTTTTAGTTGTTAACATTAACCAAAATAAAGTGAACAATTTTGATGAAAAAATACACTTCACTCGATGTGAATCTGAAAATAAGTCTTACTTTTGCAGCCGTATTAAAAACTAATGTACGCAATCGTTGATATAGCAGGGAAACAATTCAAGGTAGAAAAAGACCAGAAATTGTATGTTCACAGATTAGCCGAAGAAGAAGGTAGTTCTGTAAGTTTTGAAAATGTAATGCTTGTAGATAATGCTGGCAAAGTAAGTGTAGGTACCCCAAGTGTAAAAGGTGCTGCAGTTGAAGCTAAGGTTTTACAACATCTTAAAGGTGATAAAGTAATCGTTTTCAAAAAGAAAAGAAGAAAAGGGTATAAAGTTAGAAATGGTCACAGACAATATTTAACTCAAATTCAAATCGAAAATATAAAAGGATAAGAAAATGGCACATAAGAAAGGAGCAGGTAGTAGTAAAAACGGTAGAGAGTCGCATAGTAAGCGTCTTGGCGTAAAGATATTTGGAGGTCAGGATTGTATTGCTGGTAACATTATCGTAAGACAAAGAGGTACCGTTCACCATCCAGGTTTAAATGTAGGTATTGGTAAAGATCATACTTTATTTGCATTAAAAGATGGTAAGGTAGAATTTAAAAGAAAAGCAAACAATCGCTCATTCGTGAGTGTTGTTGATTAAAGAACTTGGACGTTCAGTCTGAGATTTAGAGTTTTCATAGTCAATTGAAAAGGTTTCCGCATGGAAGCCTTTTCTTGTTTTATAACGACTATTGAAATATCTTGCTTCCCACCCTTATCATGTTGCTACCACATTGTATGGCAAGTGCATAATCACCACTCATTCCCATAGATAAGGTATTCCAATTCTGCTCAGATTTATATATATTAAACAAAGTGGTGAGACCAGAAAACTCATCTCGAATCTGCTGCTCATTCTCCGTAAAAGTAGCCATCCCCATTAATCCTCTGCATTCTATATTTTTCATATCTAAGTATTCTGATGATTTTAAAATATCATCCAATTCTTCCGCTGACAATCCAAACTTAGATTCTTCTTGCGCGATATGCATTTGAAAAAGAAATGGGATTGTTCTCTCATTTTTTAAAGCTTCTTTATTGATTGCTTGGAGTAATTTAAAACTATCTACGCTATGTATCAAATGTACAAAAGGTGCTATGTATTTTACTTTATTCGATTGCAAGTGTCCAATTACGTGCCACTCAATGTCTTTAGGCAAGACCTCGTACTTGTCTACTAATTCTTGTACACGATTTTCACCAAATGCACGATGGCCACATGTATACACTTCTTGTAGTTCTGATAGACTTCTGTATTTAGAAACTACAACTAATTGAACATTTCCTATTTCTTGCTCTATTTGTTTAATATTTTCGCAAATTCTATGAGACATAATGGTTTTACAAAGGTAGCAGTACTTTGTTTGGTTTTATTGGCAATTGGATGTAAATCGAATAACATTGATTTACCGGATGGCATTTTAAGCGAAGAAAAGATGATAAATGTAATAACCGATATGCAATTATTAGAAGCTGCACACAAGAGTTTATCAATGGGTAATTTGGAGCAGCAAGCTATGAGAGATACATCTTTTGCAATAATTTTTAATAAACACGGAGTTACCTATGAACAATATGATAGTAGTTTACGTGTATATACCCGACATCCTCAATTGTTTGGCGAAATGATGGAACAAGTGGGGGATCGACTTAATCAAACGCAATAAGTGTTTTATCCAAAAAGTATAACAGAAAAACTAGGTTTCGACCAAGTACTTGATCAAGCTTTGGACCGTTGTGAATCGGAAAAAGGCAGAGTGCATTTTCATAAATTAAAATGTACTGGAAATAGAGAGCTTATAGAGCTTTGGCTAAATCAGACAGAAGAATTGAGACAGATTCTATCGAATGGAGAATTATCATTAAATTTAAATCTGGATTTCGATTTACAAGAAAAGAGCACACATATAACTGGTTTTTATTATGAAGTTGAAACAATCTCTGAGATAAAAGATTTGCTACTAAGTCTGAAGAAGGTGCAGGAATTTAGTCTTAAAAATCAAAGTAAATATCATTTACTTTTTCAGTTATTTCAGTCCATTGAGATTGACTACCACATAATAGAATTGATAGATAAGGTTATCGGACCAGATAATGAAGTAAAGTCAAATGCAAGCAAGGGATTAGCTAAAATTATAAGTCAAATAGCTAGCACAGAGCGCTCAATATTACGCAATAGTAATTCGCTGTTTAATAAGGCGAAAGAAGATGGATTTCTAGCGGAAACGGAGCTAGGTATAAAAAACGGAAGAGTGGTACTTCCAGTATTATCTGAACACAAAAGAAAGATTAGTGGTGTACTCATAGACCAATCAGGTACAGGTAAAATATCTTATATTGAACCCTTAGAATTAGTTGGTTTAAATAATGAGTTATCCGAGCTACACATTAAAAAGAGGCAAGAAATTATCTTCATTCTGAAAGAGTTAACTGCCAATATAGTAGCATATATCGGTGAAATCAAAAGCGGTGTTAAGAAACTAGCAGCATTTGATTTTATAAGAGCGAAAGCTAGACTAGCATTAGATTGGAACTGCATATTGCCGAAACTGCATAATACAACAAGTGCAATTGATGCGGTTCATCCACTCTTACAAATAAGGTTAAAAAAGG
Source organism: Bacteroidota bacterium (assembly GCA_041164545.1). Lineage (GTDB taxonomy): Bacteria > Bacteroidota > Bacteroidia > NS11-12g > UBA9320 > UBA9320. The sequence continues at coordinate 374 of JBEAPG010000257.1, read as the reverse complement.
AAGGGAAATCTTTGGTTCCATTGTCGTTTAATTTGAATGACGAAGATCGAATTATTGTTATTTCAGGGCCAAATGCAGGAGGTAAGTCAGTGGCACTAAAAACTGTTGGTTTATTGCAGTATATGTTGCAAAGTGGATTTCTAATTCCTTGTAAAATTGGAAGTGAATTTAAGATTTTTGAAAATATTTTTGTTGACATAGGTGATAATCAGAGTATTGAATCAGATTTAAGCACATACAGTTCTCACCTTAAAGCAGCAAAACATATTATTAATTTTTGCGATAAAGATACCTTAGTACTTATGGATGAAATTGGTACTGGTACAGATCCAATGTTTGGTGGCCCGATGGCGGAAGCTATTCAAGAAGAGATA
>JBEAPG010000256.1:0-3837 GCA_041164545.1 Bacteroidota bacterium | reverse complement strand
TGGTGGCTAGTTTTATTGTAAGTAAATTAGGAGATTTTGTTGCCTCAAACGATAGTCTATCTGTCGGCTTTAATTTTGTAAAAGGGGTTTCAATTGAAGATTTTGATGTTTCGCAGGAAATTCAAGTATACCCGAATCCTTTTGTTGATGGTTTAACTTTGAATAGCAGCTTACCAATTGCAGAGATAAGTATACTTGATTTGTCGGGTAAGATTGTTCATAATCAAGTTGTTAATGATCAAAAATTGTTTCATTTATATGTTCCAATAGCAGCTGGCATGTATACACTTGAGGCAAAAACTTCAGGAGGGATTTATAGAACAAGCATAGTCAAAATAGATGAATAATCTCATAAATAATTAAAGGGATGCCTAGGCATCCCTTTATACTAATTAACTAAACCTTATTACTTAGAATAAGAAGGTACAAATCTAATCTGAGCAAAGTGATAAGTCGTTGTATTTCAACGTCAGATTCTCAACATTGCCACTCAGTTCTACTTTAAGTGTATATTTTTTACTGCATTTTATGTTTAATTCCGAAATATTAATGATTCCGATAGCGCCATTTGTTTGAAATTGACCACTTGCTAGTTGAGCTTTTCTCTTGAAAATCCATAAAAAACTGCGTTTGCTAAATAATTCATAATCAATTGTGGCATTTTGAGATGTGAAGATTACAATTTCATTCTTATCCGTTCTCATTAAATAAGGCGTAGTATTTTCCAGTTCACGCTGTTTTAAAACTTCATAGGCCAAGTTTAGTCTCGCTATTCCATATCCCATTAACGAATCTGGAGTACTGCCTTGGCTCGCAGTTTCGCGAATTATTTGTGCTACCTGCTTTGGCCTTACATTAGGGAAAGCTTGCAACAGACACGCTACACCCCCCGCTGCTATTGGAGTAGCGTACGAGGTGCCATATCCTTGATAGTAACTTCCATAGGTACTTGCAACACTCGCTTTTACACCCAATGCACAAACGTCAGGTTTTACTTTTCCTTCTGCATTGTATCCTTGACTACTAAAACTACCAATTCTATCTTTTACATCAACCGCACCAATCGTTAATACGGCTGGTACATCTGCGGGTGTACCGATTTTTCTCCACTTTTTATCTCCTTCGTTTCCTGCACTATTCAATACAAAAATGCCTTTATCAACCGCCAGTTTCGCTGCTAAACTTACATACGATGTTCTTCCGTTTAGATCATTCCATGTGTAACTTAGGCTTGCATCATCATATTGATTATAACCTAGAGATGAGGTGATTAAATCCATTCCTGCGCTATCTGCTAATTCAGCAGCTTTACACCAGTTTAATTCCTCCAAGGGATACTCAGAAATCGCATTTTCGGTTCGGAAAAGAAACAAACTAGCGTTAGGAGCCGAGCCTACATATTTATTAATATCGTAAGCTGCTATGCAAGAGCTCACTGCAGTTCCATGATTGTCTTTGTCATTCATGGTTACATCCAGGTCTACGACATCATAAGCATAGGTAAGTAATCCGTTTCCTTGTTGTTTTATAAATGAAGGTAGTTTATGAATGTTAAAAAAACCAGCGTCAAAAACAGCTACTTTTACATTATTGCCGTCAAAGCCGTTTTGATGAAGTTCGATTACTCCAATTTGTTTATTTTGGTCATATGCTACTCCATAGTTCTCAGGAGTTAGATTTAGCGTGGTAATTTCACTTTCCTTTAGTTTTAGTGTGGGAGTAGTAAATGGAATTTCATTGCTCGTTTGTTTTGGTAAAGTTTTGCCAACAAAAGCTACTTTTTTCACAAAAGAATGAGTGCGTACTTGTTCCAATGTTTCTAAATCAGACTCAACAACAATAGCATTATGCCATTTTAAACTATATCTGAATGAAATATTAGTATCTTTGAGTATTGTAGAAATATAATCCTGATTTACAGGGTAATCTGTTGAATCATAAGAGATTGCATATTTCATTCTTCTGTCTATGGCGGCTTGGCTTAGGTTTTCTGAAGCCCTAAACTGTGTTCCTTTGCTATTAAACTGAATGTAAAATGCATTTTTGGTTTGAGCCGTGGTTTGCAAACTAAGTAGGGTGCAAATGGCCCAAAATAAATTACCAATTGGTTTCATATAGTGTCTTTGTATATTCACTTCCCTGCAAATTTTTTCCTATCTGCTGTTCTGTATTGATGTATTCTTTTTTTATTAATCCAATGCCGAAGGCATAGGTTTCCCTGCTATAAAAACGAAAGAATGAATCTTCTTCATCACCTTGGTCCACTTGCAAGGTTTTCATATAAGTAGTATCGCCTAGTGAAGTACTTTTATCAATATTGATGTATCTATTTATTTGAGGTTCTAGGTAGTTCAATTCATTTTCATCCCACGTTTTTCGATTTCTAATCGGGAATGATAGCTTCACTAAACGTACATCATTTCTATTGATTTGTGCGGAATAAATATCTGTATTGGCGGATATGTATTGTTTAAAATTCCACTTGTCAGTGGGAGAAAATCGGTAGTCTATACGTATACGATACGCTGTATTTCCAGCATTGTCTTCAAATGCAGATTCAATAGTTTCTTTGATATAATAATGTAGCGTATCACTGTGGCCTGTAAAACCATCGTGAGCAATGCTGTCCATTACATAACAACAATATTTGCCGACTTCTAAAGGAAAGTACTCGTGTCCCAACGATTCACTAGGAGGTTCAATTCTTTTGCACCCAAAGGCTAACAGCGCAATAAAAAAAATGAAACTACTTCTCAAATTCTAAAAGCGTTAATTGGTATTTATAACCTTTTTGACTAGAAGTGTTTAAATTGTCAATTCTCTCTACCTGCTTATGCACTAATCCAACATTGGCCGCATAATGCTCTTCTGCGTAATAACTTCTAATTACATTTCTAGCCTCATCTTGAATAATTGCGCACGTACTGTCATACGCGATAATTCCAAAGCTATCCGGCTTATGAACATCGTCAAAGTAAAAATCGATATAATTTGAACTATTATACTGATTTCCGTCCCAGGTTTTGTTTTTAAGCACCGGAAGCGAAACTACCAATTGAAGTTGATCAAAATCATTTCTAAAATAAGCGAGTTCACTTTTTGTCTCACTATAAGTTCGAGTATAAATCCAGTTGGAACTTCCACTAGGCAAATAATATTTTTCTATTCTATAGCTCAATTGACCAGCATTATCAAAAAATGAGTTAGTTACTATATTTCTAATTTTGTAGCTAAAAGTATCAGGTTTCGCATTCGTAAAACCGCTATAAACAATGCTATCCATTTGATACGTCCACTTGTAGCCACTGTCAATTACCACATATTTACTGCTTATATCTATTTGCGGTTCAACTACATTTTTTTTACATCCCCAAAAAACAGCAAAGGGCAGTAGTAATAAACCTAAAATAACTTTTTTCATCCTGATAGTAAGGCAAAAATAGTCACAACTAGCGTCTGACGCTTCACATTACATAGATTATTGTATACTTTTGACCGCAAATGACAACAGTATTAGATGGTAAAGGGCTAGCTCTAAAACTTAGAGGTAAAATAAAAGAAGAAGTAGAAAGCTTAACAGCTACAGGAAGACGTGCTCCGCATTTGGCTGCTATATTAGTAGGAGAGGACGGCGCAAGCAAAACGTATGTAAACAGCAAAGAGAGTGATTGTAAGTACGTTGGGTTTAATTCTACCGTGCATCGTTTGCCTGCAGAAACTTCAGAAGATGAACTGCTTGCATTGATAAATACGATAAATAACAATGCGGATATTGATGGACTTATAGTTCAATTGCCTCTACCAAAGCATATGGATTCGGAGAAAATTACAGAGGCA
>JBEAPG010000255.1:0-3839 GCA_041164545.1 Bacteroidota bacterium | reverse complement strand
TCTATCACTAAGTAAAATTTACGTCGTCGGACATACGTCGGACAATTAGAAACAAAAAAGCCTGTCAATCAACTGATTAACAGGCTTTAAGTATTTAAGCTTTGTGCTCCGGGCGGGACTTGAACCCGCACTCCAAAAAAGGAACAGGATTTTAAGTCCTGCGTGTCTACCAATTCCACCACCAGAGCGGACCGAACAAAAAAAGGGATTTTATCCCTTTTTTGAATTCAGAGCGAAAGACGAGATTCGAACTCGCGACCCTCACCTTGGCAAGGTGATGCTCTACCAGCTGAGCTACTTTCGCTTAATTTTACTTTGAAAAAGAACGTATTTCTTTTGTTAAGCGGGTGCAAAAATAATAGGGTTTTCAAACATTACAAACGTTGTTTTAATTATTTTTTTCTTAAATGAAAAAACAATTCATTTCCTTGCCTAGGAGCAATGGATTGCATACATTTTTCCATTGTAACTATTTCAAAATCAGCAGAAAATAGGTTCAAATATTCTTCGAAACTTCCTCCGAATGGTGGGCCATCTTTTTTTTCAAAATCAAACAAGAGTCCAAATAAACTTCCCCCTGGGTTTAGACTAATTGCCATTTTGCGTACATAGTTTTCTCTCAATTTCGGATCCAACGCACAAAAAAACGTTTGTTCTACTATCACATCATACTTTGCATTATGCAAAAAGAAGTCCTCGATTAGATATTGCTTCCCAGGAAAATCCGGATTTCTGGCTAAAAAAGCTTCCCTTGGGGTACGTGCTAAATCTATCCCATAACTTTTTTTATATCCCTTTTTCCAGAGTAACTCCAATTCGTAGCCATTGCCCAGCCCTGGAATCAGAATTTTAGCGTCTTTGGTAAAGTGAGCGAAGATAAAATCTACTAAAACAGGATTGGCATAGCCAATATCCCACCCAGTCTGTTGGTCAATATATCGGCTGTCCCAATAGGCTTGGTTGAGTTTAGTTTCCAACGTCACCGTCTTTTGGCCCTTCTGTTTTTATTTTTAAAGGTGCTTTCTTTTTCGGGGCAGGTGGTTCGGATTTTGGTCGGTCTTTTATTACTGGGTCGCTGGTTTTTGGTTGGGTAGGTTGTGTATCTTTGTATCTGGTATTAGTCGGAGAATTATTAGGCTGAGTGCTTGGTGAAGTCGTTCTGTATTTTTTCCAAAGTTGAAATTCAAAGCCAAGATTAATTAAAAGAATATCCGTTTTTATATTTTCTTGATATGGAAAATTTACTTCTCCATTTGCTGATTGGGTAACATCTTGAAGTGGCATAACCGCTCCAGCATTGCCAAAGGTATATGCAACACTGCTTTGGAGCGAAATATTGTCATTCAGTTTGTAGTTTACACCCACACCCGCCCCATAGTGCATACGTTTCGTATATACCACACGTCCTTGAAATGTAGTGCTTTCATAATCAGGGTTTTTATCAGGATTATTGGCAGTTAAATACGTGTTGGTAGAGTAGTTTCTATGTCCAAAAAGTAAATCAACAAAAGGGGCCACTTTTTGGTCGTATCCAAAATTTATACGTCCAACAGCCATAAGCGCATACGTTCTATTGCTTACCTCGTAGTTGCCGGCGTCAGGTACAGGAGTTGCTAGACTTACCTTAAAGTTTTCTTTGCCCATTCCCCCAAAATCCATTCGCGCTCCAACTTGCATATTAATTTCAGATTTATATGGAAATCGTCGGGATAGGAAAGATAGATTCATTTCTACCCCATCATCATATTTTACATCTTTTAGCTCACTTTGTGGGCAAGCTGCATTTAAGCCAATTCCTATAGTTCCTTTTCTTATAGGTTCTTGTGCCATCGCAATACTGGCTAGTGTGCTTATAAACGCAAATACAATAAATCGTGATATATGCATAATGGTTTCAAATATAACGCTGCTATTTCAACTTAGGATTATTTATATGTCGTGTTGCATCTCTGCGATTTTTCTTTTCCAAGTTTTTTATCAAAGCATCTTGCAAGTTGATATCGCACTGATTTGCCAAGCACATTAACACAAACAAGACGTCCGCCATTTCGTCTCCTAGATTGACTTCTTCATCGCTCTTTTTGAAGCTTTGTTCCCCATATTTGCGCGCCATTATGCGGGCAACTTCGCCTACTTCTTCCATTAAAATAGCAGTATTGGTAAGCTCGTTAAAGTATCGTACACCAGTAGTGTTTATCCACTCATCAATTAGTTTTTGGGCAGCTTCAATAGTCATAATTCAAAGCGTCGAATTTACATATTTCGAACGCAATCAAAAAAAAATTAGAAGCTCCACGAATTTGTGTCTTGATTGTAAGGCTCAATCGAAAACTTAAATCCGCTTCTAAATCCTTGTTGATTGGATTGAGAAACGACGTAGTATAGCCCAAATCTGATTCTTTCTTTACCAATCTTAAATATGCGGTTTACACCTCCGAAAAGCTCATTGTATTGGTAGTTTCTTTCGGGTACCCATAACGTTCCACCTCCAGCCATAGTTGTTATATTCAATTGTTTTAATCCTGGTATTTTACTTGATATAAAACCATTGAACTGGTGTACATAATGCGCTTCTAGATAAGGCTTAAAAATAGGGAAGGTGCTGTCTACCAGTTGAAAACCGTACATAGCGGGCAAAAAGAAGTATGGATCGCCACCTCTAATATATCGGTAATCCATTATTTTCAAATTAGTGGTATCTAAAAATGCACCGGCTACAATATTATATTCTGATGTTCCAAGCGTACCAATGTTAAACATTTGTGTTGTCTTGAATTCTAAGAAACGATAATTCGTGCTTGAGCTAAATACATTTGGCCAAGCTTGTTTATACAAAAGACTAAAAGTAGGAAATTTGGAACCTAAGATTATTTTCTCTTTGGGTTCTTGTAAATATAATTGCTTAGGTGTGTATTCGACACTGATAACAGTTTCAAAAGCAGTATGACTTTGAAATGCAATAGGTTGATTATCTGCGAATAATGAATCTCCCCTTGGTGAAAATTTAAAGTTGTCAAGGTCTTGACGCTGTAAATGTTGAATACCAGTAACGGCATAAAATCCATTGAATAATTCTGTTCTATGGTAAAGATAAGCGTGCGTTTGCTCAAAAAAATTGCTTCTTCTAGCAAGGTCATTCAGCGTAGCAAAGTTGTTTACAAATCCAAAATACCTGCCTGCATTTAGACTAATCGTCGATATTTTCTTAGGGTCATACAAATAGCGTATGTTGATGTTTCCTTTTACATCTTGATTTCGAAAGCCGTAGTTCAAAAAAGGCGATACGTATAGACTTTTTCTGCTTTCAAAACGCTTAAAAACATATGCGGAGTAGCGGACACGCCAACCTCCAATAGCGAGAGGGTCAATGAGGGAAATAGCAGGATCGAATCCGCAATTTATTTTTTTCTCCCTATTTATATATCCCATTCCATTTAATAGCAGCTTCATTAGTGTAACTCTGTTGTATATAGAGTCAATAGAGTCTAGATAAACTTTTGAGTTGCGAACGCGATAAATACTATCTTCATAGTTAATAAAAATACGCTCTTTTTCACTTAAAGGAATAGGCCTTATTTGTGCCCAAAAACCAGTGTCTTTTTCGTATGCATCTTGATGTGTTATTCCCAATTCTGCATTAAAAAAACGTTTGCTGTAAACAGTATCAAATAGGTAATCGGAATATTGAACGTAGCAAGTACCTTCACTTTTGTTTTTCCCGGTTTTTATGTGCCAATTGAAACTTTGATTTTGGAGTACAAGCTTGCTGTCTATAAATTGATAGGTTTGTTGTACACTAAATTTGTCATAAACAACAAGGGAGTTGTCGCTTACAGCTA
>JBEAPG010000254.1:0-3856 GCA_041164545.1 Bacteroidota bacterium | reverse complement strand
CAAAGTAAAAAACTACCTTCTTGCCCTTCCCAAAAGCAAGAAACCATGTAGCGCAATGGAAGCGTTAAACTGCTGTGCTGGTAGGCATAGGCATACTCAAAATAGTGATTTTGAATAATTAGGAACAGTGTAGAAAATATGCCTATAACGGCAATGGTATGTATGAAAAAGAAGAGTCTGCCAAGCGATTTTTCAGTCGTATTTTCCTCTGAAGAGCGAAGGTAAAAAAGCGAGCTAAGAATAGCCGAAATAAAAGCTAGCACCACAAAAAAGTGGCCTAGATTGCCGATAAATAGGTGTTCACCTACGTAGGTTATTTTTTCCATAGTTTAGCCTCTGCTCGCTTGTGAAGTGCCATTGGCTTGTTCGTCTTTGTATTTAGATGGACATTTTGGCAACACCTTAGTCGCCATAAATACTTCCCCATCTGCTTTTCCAGTCATTGAAACAGTTTCCGTTAACTCAAAATCCTGTTGCTTGGGCTCGCTACTTACTACTTTTCTAATTTCGCCTTCTTTGTCTTTTAAGTAAAAGGTGAAATAATTGGCGTCTTTTATCGGATCGTATTCTATAGGTTCATCCTTCATTAAGAAACCGGTAATGTGGTATTCTTTTTCAGGATTTGCTTCTGCCTGAGCAAAGGTTGCAGATTCGCTTGCTTCCATATACGTGCTCATTACAAAGCCGATGGCTATGGCCAATATTACTAAAAGTATAATTGCTTTAGGCTTCATTCTTTTTTTCTAATTTGGTGATTTTTCTATCTAATCTGAATAAGTAAAACGCTATACCCAAGAAAATGATTACCAAAACTGCAATCACCACGTAAATTTTGCCACTGCTGTAAAACACGTCGTCCAAGGGAGTTTGTGCAGATGCAGCCAAGCTTAATAGCAGGGTTATAAAACTATATTTCCTCATCTTTTCTTTGTAATTCTGTTAATCTGTATTTAAGTGTTGCAATCCAAGTGCCGAGCAATATCCAACCAAATGTTGCTACATAAAACACCTTACGTAAATTATTGTCAAGATCCAAATCACTAAAACCTACAGTATCTCCACTTGCTGGATGTAAACTGGTTTCGGCCATACGCGGATAGATAATGATTAAGACAATGAAAATAGGGAATGCGAATAAGTTGTAAACTGCTGTAAACTTCCCTTTTTTAACATCATCTTCTATACTATTTCGTAAAATGTAGTAGGCTAGATAAATCATTATGCCAATGGCAGCGCCGTTCAGTTTGGCATCTTCTATCCACCACTCACTCCAAGTAAATCTTGCCCAAAAAGAACCCGTGGCCAAACCCATAAGTCCAAAAAGCATAGCAACTTTTACAAAACTACTTGCCAAGCTGTCGTATTTCAAATTTGTTTTTGCTAGAAATAGAATTCCGGCAATGTATGAGGTGAACAACATTATTATCATTGTAAACCACATTGGTACGTGAAAGTGCAGGTTGCGTATAGACTTCTGGATGATGCCTAAATTATCAGGAGCCGGCATTAAAAAACCGCCAATTATGGCATAAACTATAAAAACAATCGCGACTATTTTCCACCAATACTTTCTCATTCAATTACAGCAGTGCAAAGGTAGTTTTTTTACCAACATTGTACTAGTAACTGAGGTTGCAAAATGTATTCTAAATTGGGTAACGCAGTGCACGGATGCAGCTCTTGTTTTTCTTAAATGAAAAAATTAAAATACCTTAGAAGAATACGAATTGCAGTTTCAATGAGGTGTAGGGACTTGGCGTTATAAACGCCACTTAAATGCATCCGCATTGCAAATGGGGATGACAAGATTTTGAAGACGGACAACACGATGGCGTACAACCAAAATAAAAATTGGTAAGTGAAAGAAATTACTCCTCCCAAATGTATTTAAATAATACAACGGCAAGCAGACATTGCATTACGAAAAGCAAAATGAGTACAAGCCAGTCTTGATAGAAAACTAAGTTTTCTATTTCGGACAATGACTTGCTTGCAGATTTTAGTCCAACCAAAAGACTTGGGATAAGTAGCGGAAGGCTTAGAATTAGGGCAACTAAACTGCTGTTTTTTGCACCTAGCGCCAGTGAAGAATTAAAAGTAAAAACCGCAGAGTTACACAACGTAAATAAAAATGAGGTTACCATATACTCCCATAAATGCGGTATGTGTTGAGGTAACCAAAAATTCATTAGTACAAAGAGCACGAGTAAAAAGAAGGTATTTACAGCAAATTGGTATAGCATTTTTGAAACAATGATTGCTCTGCTATCTACCAAAAATTTGTAATACAGCAAACTTCCCTTCTTTTCTGCCAAAAAACTGCGCCCAATGTTCTGAACCACACCAAAGATTAGGATAACATAAAATAAGCTATGCCAAACCTTGTCTTGAGTTGTTTTTTGTATGGTATAGATAATAAAGACCGAAACAACCAACAATAAAACCAATGAGAGTAAAGCATATTTATTCTTTAACTCCATTTTTAACTCTTTTACAAAAAGATGTTTTATCTGTTGCATTAGTGTAGTTTGCATAAATTTGCCCAGCAAAAGTACATTTAATGTTATACCAATTAAGAAACTTATCAGAATCAGAACAATCTATTGTATTAAAGTCGCCAGTTTGGGTAATTCTATTAGTAGCGTGTGCCGATCACGATATTGACGAAAAGGAAATAGACCGCGCCAAAGAGATAGTGCATATCAAGACCTATGCAACTAAAAATGATGTAAAAAACATATACAAAGAATTAGATGCACATTTAGATGAAGAGATAGATGCAGCTCTTAAATCACTTTCTGCACAAGGAAGAGATAGACTGATTTATCTTGAAGAAAATTTGGCTAAATTGAATAAAATATTTCCAAAATTGGATCCTACTTACGCATCTCAATTATATGGATCTTTGCGCAGCTTAGCGTTGTCTATTGCGCAAGCCGAAGGCGGATTTTTTGGAGTAGGAAGAATAAACGGCGACGAAGAAAAATATTTGAGTCTGCCAATGCTTGAAAGACCGTGAGAAAAATTCTCATAGCAAATAGGGGCGAGATTGCGGTGCGGGTGATTAAAACCTGCCGTAAAATGGGTGTCAAAACGATAGCCATTTATTCAGAGGCCGATCGCGATTCTAAACACGTACAATTGGCTGACCAAGCGTTTTGTGTAGGTGCTGCGCCTTCTGCCGAAAGCTACTTGCAAGCTGATAAAATAATTGAAATTTGTAAGGCAAATCAAGTAGATGGTATTCACCCAGGCTACGGATTTTTATCTGAAAATGCAGGCTTTGTAAAAAAAGTAACGGACGCGGGAATAACCTTTATTGGTCCAAGTCCGCACGCTATCGACCTAATGGGCAGTAAGATAGCAAGTAAGCAGGCAGTTGAAAAATATGGTGTTCCTTTAGTGCCAGGTATAAATGATGCGGTAAAAGATATTTCGGAAGCTGTAAAAGTAGCAAAACAAATTGGCTACCCCGTGTTGGTAAAAGCGAGTGCCGGCGGAGGTGGCAAGGGTATGCGAATTGTAGAGCACGAAAAAGACCTGGAAAGCAGTATGAAAACGGCTATGAACGAAGCGCTAAGCAGCTTTGGAGATAGCTCAGTTTTTATAGAAAAGTTTGTAACCAAGCCACGACATATTGAAATACAGCTGATTGCAGATAATTTTGGCAATGTGGTTTACTTGATGGAGCGTGAGTGCAGTGTACAGCGTCGCCATCAAAAATTAATAGAAGAAGCTCCTAGTGCTGTACTTACCGAAGAACTGCGTGCCAAAATGGGTGAAGCTGCTGTAAACGTGGCTAAAGCTTGCAATTACAGTGGAGCCGGTACCGTGGAATTTTTGTTGGATGGTGATT
>JBEAPG010000253.1:0-3859 GCA_041164545.1 Bacteroidota bacterium | reverse complement strand
AATAACAAAGATTTAGATTGGTTAGAATACAAAGTAAGTAGGTATGATAAATTCACTTTTTGGATTGAGTCGCTTTGGTTGAGTCGTAAGATTGGATTTCAGCTTGGGAACTTTCTTTTAGTTCTTTTATGGATTGTAATGTATGTTCCTGTTGTTGCGATATTATGGATATTTCTTTTTCGATTGTCTGGATGTTAGTGTATGTAAACCATAGCGATAATAGTGCGGTCAACCCGACTACTATTTGGAAAAATCCAGTTGATATATTATTGAAATACTTGGCGTTGAACATTTTCCCCTCGTTCAGAAGTTTCATAGAAGAAGCTACTGCCATACCCTCTGGGCTTATTATATACTTAGTTGGTTCCCTTTCTTTGTTTATGTCAAAGACCAATTTATCAAACCACAACATATTTAGCTGGGTATCAATATCCTCTTTTTTTAGAGCTAATTTTTCTGCTAATTCATCAATAGAGTATTGGCAAAAGCTAATATCCTTATTTTCTATTTGCTGCTTAGTACGCTCTTTTGTTAGAAAAGCTATAATACTATGCCTTACTTTATATGAATTAGGTGTAATCATTTTTAAACTTACTTATAACATTAGTATATGCGAACCATACTTACCGAGTGTCGTATATTTCCCTTATGTGCGCAACTGGTTGTATTTTGTATGTGTTTCATTATTATCGGTTTACGTAATTAACTCTAAGCGTTTATTTTTAATCGTTTAAAAAAGTTTAACCGGTTATAACCGTTTGCAAGCAGCTTTTACAGGCTTTTTTGCCTTGCCCAAAAATACGTTTTATTTCTTACACGCTAAGAAAAAAATGAAGTGAATAGTAATAATTCTACCTTCCTTTCAACTGCTCTTCCATCCACTCCACACCTTTGGCTGTAGCCTTAAATGTGCTATCTCGCATCTTATCTGAATCGTACACCCAAGCAAGTGGTTGATCTAGGTTTGTAGCTACCAAGAGTTTGTAATGCAATAAATTTTTTACCGCATCGGCGATTACGCTTACTTTTTTTTCGGTTGTACACTCGCTCACCAGCGTTTCAAAACTCTCGCTGAATACGCACAACTGCAACAACTCTGCCTCCAGCTCTGGCAACTCTATTTCTGTACTCTTTCTTTCCATTGGTATTTTAAAAATAAGCTAAACAGTGGCAGAAATGCCATATAACAAATATGAAACGGCTGACCTAATATTAGGTTTTTGCTTGTATCCTTTAGCGCAAAAAACGGGGTAAATGCAGTATAAAACTTGGTTTCTTCTTGCAGTTTTACCACTATTAAAAATCCGGCAGCTGTGAGCGCAAACGGATTGAATGTGAGAACCGCTACCACTATAGCCAAGTTATAGAGCCATACGAACATTAGGATAGCCAAGTTCTGTCGGTTTTTATAATCTCCATTTTTGCTTGCCCATCGTAACCGTTGATGCCAAAACTCTCTTAATGTTTCAGGTCCTTTGGTATAAACGATGGCAGATGCCTTTTTACAGAAATAAATACTGTGTGTTCCCAAATTATGGGCAACACTTTCGAGCAAAAAAACATCTTCGCCACTCGCTTTTGAGGTGTTTAGATTGGAATTTTGTATCGCTGTCTTGCGATACGCTAAATTGGCACCATTGCATATCATTGGTTTTTGCCAGGCGATGTGAGCAGCTCCTATGGCTACTAGGCCAGCAAAGTCAAGGGCTACTACCTTTTTCCAAAATTCGTTTTCTTCTTTAAATTGTACGGGCCCGCTTACCAATTGTATTTCATCATTTTGAAAAGGTGCTATTAAATGCTGCAACCATTCACATTGTACAATACAGTCTGCATCCGTTTGAACTATGAAATCCGTCGAACTTTGTTGCCACGCTAATTGCACCGCTGCTTTCTTGCCTGTTTCTGCCTCCAGCGATAAGAGTATCCCATTTTTTTCTGCTAAAAAAGCTTGAACTATACTATTCGATTTATCTGTAGAATGATCGTCTACAAAACAATAAGTTATACTTAAAAAGCTAGTATTTAACGCATTAAATGATTGAAGCAAAGCAGGTAATGCTTGTTCTTCGTTTCTAAACGGCACAACTATAGTTACCGATTTCTCCTGTGATACCACATCTGATAAGGGCAACGCCTGCCAAAGCAAACGGTATTTGCGCAGCAGTAAATAGTAAGCTATCGCAAAAACGAAAGTAAGAACAATACCGACAATCATTTTTTTAATAAGGAATAAAGCAGATAAAACGTACCCAAAAGTCCAGGCAAAATCAGGTTGATAAACCAAAGGCAGCTAACTGCCTGCAAAATGGCATCTGTTGCTATGTATTCTCCAAAAAGTAATTGCGAAACGGCTACCCTTACCCCAATATCACTTATAGCCGGAACCGGAACTAAGGTTTGCAAAAGATAGGCTACAGGTACCAAAGCAAGCGCCGAAACGGGCAATTGAAAATCGGAAAAAATATAGAGCAACAAAAAGAATTGCAAGCTAAAAGCGACATACCTGGTGCCCGCAAAAGCTAGCACTTTAGCAAACAACTGACCATTGTATTTTCGGATAAATTTAAGGGTTTTAGCCATTTTTGGCGGAACATAGTTCATAGCCCAAAGGAGTATGCTTTTTGCAAAAACTAAAAAAAGAACGACACCCAAAAAAACGGCAATGGCTGAATATAGTTTTGCCTGATTATCAATCCATTCATTGCCTTTTCCGGTGAAAAGAACAAAATAAAACAAGGCCAAAAAACCAATGGAATAGGTAAATACTACTTGCGCCAAATTGCCCGTGATTGTGGCTATAACAACCTTAAGGGGATGTACTTTTTTGAGCAACAAGCCTCTTCCCACATACTCACCGGTGCGCGCAGGAGTAAAATTGCTAATTGCCATTCCGCCCAATACAATAAAAAATGCGCGAATGGGTTTAAGCGCTATTACTGTTTCTAAAAGTGTGCGTAGCTTAAAAGCTTCTGCATTCCAATTGATAAATGCCAAACTGGCTACAAGCACAAACCACCAACCGTTGCGCCCTATCACCTTACTTATATCAGCTACTAAATCGCCATTCATTTGAGTAAGCTGAAAAGCAAAAAAGCCCAATGAAAGTAAACTAACCAGCCATTTCAATGCAGGATAAAACCGTTTATACCCTTTAGCTTTAGGTTTAGATTTACGTATAGCTTGCGATTCATTCATTGGCTAATGCTACTTTCGTAGCTTAAAGTGGCGAAAGATAGTAATTACGACAAGATAATAATGGGCATAGACCCAGGAACCAACATTGCTGGCTATGGCGTAATTGGGGTAAAGGGTAATCGATTAAGCCTTATTAGTATGGGGATTTTCGATTTACGAAAGGAGCTAAATCAAGCTACCAAACTTCAGTCTATCTTTGATCAATGTAACAAGCTTATAGCTACATACTTGCCCGATGAGTTTGCCATAGAAGCCCCGTTTTATGGAAAAAATCCGCAAAGTATGTTAAAGCTTGGCAGGGCTCAGGGTGTAAGTATGGCCGCTGCATTAAACAGGCAAATTCCTGTTTTTGAATATTCGCCAAAGCGGGTAAAACAAAGCATAACAGGCAATGGAAACGCTAGTAAGGAACAAGTTGCTGCAATGGTGCAAACCCTACTTAGCTTAAAAGAAATGCACTCTAAATTAGATGCGAGTGATGCCGTGGCTATAGCTATTACTCACTTTTTTATGTATAAACCGGGTATGGAAACCACCGAAAGCTACGGTAGCTGGAAAAGCTTTATCGCCAAAAATCCAGATAAGTTGAAGTAAGTAATCGCATTTGCAATGCGGATGGATTTTGTATGCGTATTTAACGCACTACTTTGCCTTTTGTCAC
>JBEAPG010000252.1:0-3865 GCA_041164545.1 Bacteroidota bacterium | reverse complement strand
AGAATAAAATCCAAAATTCGCTTTCGAATCACGTGCTCCCAAAATCATAAAAACAATGGGCAATGCTAAAAAGAATACAACCAATTGAACCATCCAACCTGTTAAATTTCCGAAGCTATCAGGCATTAATGCATACTGCAATAGAAATACCACAATTGAGATAACTCCCATCGTTAAGCCGTGCTTGATTGAAGGTCTAAATTTATCCATGATTACATTTATAGTTAATACAAGTTTACTTTTTTATTATTGAAAACCCCAACTGCTTTGCCTGTTTGAGGCTTATTCCATTCGTGGGTATTTCTACTCATAGACTGGTTGCTGTTATTATCCAAAACCCATTCGGCTTTCGCATCGAATACCGCTAAATTGGCTATTTCTCCTTCACTTATTTTTACCTTTTCTTGGCCTAAAATACCTCTTGGACCGTCAGTAAGTTTACTTACAAACATTTCAAAATCGATACTTTTTGTTAGATGTTTTTGATACCAAGAAAACACCGTTTGCAAGCTAAGTGCACCCACGTCGGCATAATCAAATTCTACTTGCTTCAGTTCGATATTCTGCGGAAAATGATTACTGCAAATCGCATCAATGGTACCATTCAAAAGCCCTTTAATCAATGCTTTTCTATCTTTATCTGTTCGAAGCACGGGATACAATTTGAAGTTTTCATCAAATCCGAGCACTGCTTCGTCTGTAAAACAAAGATTAAATATAGTAGTATCGCAGGTTACTGCCTGTCCCTTCTTCTTTGCTTCCGCAATTAGCTCTACCGATTCTTTGCACGTTATACCTGCAAAATGTATTGGGGTACTACAGTATTTTGCAACCTCCAATTGCTCACGCACATTTACGTATTCTGCCAGGCTCGGAGCTGACTTCAGACCTGTATGTATGGTGTTTTCACTTTCGTTTACCATACCCAAATGCTGCAAAGACTGATCTATTGGCAACGAAATAATTCTTGCGCTAAAAGGTTGAGTGTAGAGCAATGCCTTCTTTAGCAAGCCATTTGATGTACATCTATCTCCATTGGTAAATGCAACAGCACCAGCCATATGCATATCGTACAATTCGGCTAAGTTCTCCGCATCTTCGTGTGTAGAAATAACCCCCGTAGGATACAAGGAAGTCAGGCAATCCTCGGCATTTCGGTTTAAATAATTGAGAATTGATTTACTGCTTACTTCCGGAGCAGAATCCGGCAAGGTACATATCCCTGTAAAGCCTCCAGCAGCTGCTGTATTTAAAATATGCTTAAGGCTATCTTTATGTTCATTTCCTGGGTCAGAAAGGTGCACACGCAAATCAAACCATCCCTCAGTAACAAATAGTTCGTTGCCTTCGATGGTTGTAGATGCTTTTGCTTTTAGTTCCTTTCCTATTTCAGAAATTACACCTTGCGAAATTAAAATGTCGACTTTCTGTAAATGATGGTTATGCCCTTGAGAAACCAGTGTTGCATTGCGAATGAGGTAAGATTGAGGCACGCTTGATTATGATTTTAAAAATCTCAACAAAAGTATCTCTATAAGCAGAAAAATCAAACTAAGTATGATGAAGAGTTTCCACAGCGGTTTTCCTGTGCTTACACTATTGGTAGCTTCTTTTATGGCAGCCGGTGAATCGTCCAGTATTTCCAAATCGTTCGCATTGTACATTTGCTTAAGTTCATCGTTGGTATTAAACTCTTGTTTAGACTCTTGACGAGCGTAGTTCAGCGCCACTTTTGTCAATTCTTCTTCAGCTGCATTGCGAACGGAATACACGCCCGATTCAGATACATTTTCATTTAACCAATAACGCAAACTACCCCCTGACAGCGAGCTTTCTACCATTATTTTATTATCCCCTTTTACCAAACTAAGTGCACTTTCAGAATTGCTGAAATACTGCACATCTATGGCCTGATTGCTATATAATGGATATGCAAGCTGTTGCTTTGCCGATTTGCTAAACGCTATTTTAAGCATAGTAAGCACAAACAATTCGTGTTGCGGCAAATTGCTAAAAGCAGAAGTGGGCGCTACGGAAAACAGGTAAGCTGAACCTTGTCCAACATTTGTTTTAGTAAGAATAGCATCCCCATTTTTTAGTGATAAGATAGCTTGATTAGCTGCGCTTTTTTCCAACTTATAACTCTTTGCCACTTTAGGCAATAGCATATTTTCAGGAATGGATTTGTATACGCCCTTAAAAAACGGATGCTTTAAATCGCTTGGGGTAATACTTAAATCTTGGTTCTGAATAGTTTGCAAGCTGGGCATACCGACATTGGATTCCAAAGCTTGATAATCCGGTTTTATTTCTGGTGGTAGAACGCAAAACACGCCACCTTTCTCTGCAAACTGTTTCAATTGCTCTGCTAGTCCAGAGCTGATTTCTGGCAATTGGTTTAGAATAATAAAATCATACAAGGCTAATGAACCAAAATCGATGCTGGAACTGGATGCAGTGGTAAGATTAAATGTAGGATCATTACCAAAAATTTTGGAAATAGCTGGGAGTGCATTGCCAATTTGCAATATTTTTATGCTTTGCTTTATATTGATGGTAAAGAAATAGGTATTGTCGAACACTACGGGCACATCATCTACCGACAATTCTCCGCTCACCCATCCTGTTTGTGCAGGTGTAAATGCCATGTCCATTTCGCTTTGCGACTTTGCCGCTATCGAGAAACTCTCTACACCTTGTTGCACCCCATTTATCTTTAGTGTAAGTGCAGAACTTTCTAAATCTTCCGAACCATTATTGGTAATCTTTACTCTAAGCTTTACTGCTTCTCCGGGTCGAGAAATGGGCTCGGCCAACCACGCAGAATCAATGGAAATATTCTGTAAAACACTCGGTTTTAAGCGAATGAAATTGAGCTGTACAGCGCTATCCAGACTTGAAGCATTCGACTCTTGCTCTTTTTGAAAATCGCTAACCGCAAAAAACTGTTGCGATGCAAAACCCTCTGCTATAAACTTATTATTTGCTTTTTGTAGTGCCGCATTCAGGTTGTTTGGTTGATAGGTAATTTCCATATCATCCACCAACTTTATGGCATTAGCTGGTGACTGCAATCTGCTGCTATACGGACTCAATCCGTTATCTAAAAACTGGACTTCGCTCTCTGCCGGCAGGTTCTGCAAAAGTTGACGAACTACATTTTTTCCGTTTTCAAAAAGTTGTCCGTTCTCTCCTTCCAGCACCATACTCTGCGAATTATCCAGATAGATACTCACCAAGTTTCGACCTTTGCTTGTCACGCCACTTGGTATGAATGGAAGTGCAAATGCCAAAACCAAACAAGCAATGGCCAGCATACGCGCTGCCAATACCAACCACTTTTTTATTTGCCTGGTTTTACGACTTTCGGTTTGTATCTGTTTCAGCATTTCTACGTTACTAAAAATCACCCTCTTATATTTTCTAAAATTAAAAAGATGTATTATAAGTGGAATAGCTACTGCGAACAGCGCCCATAAAAAGCTTGGATTTTGAAAACTCATTTGTACGATGCGAATTTACTCTGCCTAGTGATTAGAACGAATAAAAACCCTATAAACCATATAAATAGTTCCAGGAACTAGGATTATGGCAAGCCTAAACCAGTTGGTAAAACGCATACCATTCAGAATTCCGTACCAAACCAGGCCACAGCAGACTGCTATAAAGAATAAAGTAATAAATCGCGCAAACCTTGTTTTATAAAAGCTTTTACGCCTTTTTATTTCAATGCCACTACTTGCAGCATTTACAGATCTTGCACCTTCGGTTCCATTTCTCTCGTCAATAGATTGTGTAAACCGTGTCACTTCTTCAGCAGGTGCAAATTCAGTCATTTTTAGTAAAAAGGCTTCCTTGAAACGCT
>JBEAPG010000251.1:0-3873 GCA_041164545.1 Bacteroidota bacterium | reverse complement strand
TAAAGGGTTTATGTAAATAAAAAAAATTGGCGTCAAGACACCTTGAGAATCGGAAGGCCATTAAGAATATTCCTAAAATAAGAGCAAATAATAAAAATGGGAATAATCTCCAAAACAGGGAATTGTACTTGTTTGGTATCGTGCTGGAGGTAAAGGATACTCATTTTTATGAGAACAGTGATGTTGGTTTTATCTATTTTCCTAATTTAGCCCTGTGCTTATCAAATTAAAATCACTTGGACCAGGCTTATTGTATGCCGGTGCGGCTATAGGAGTCAGTCATTTGGTGCAAAGCACAAAGGCAGGTGCCCAGTATGGTTATGTATTAATAATTGCCATTGTCTTAGCCCATCTTTTTAAATATCCTTTCTTAGCCATTGGGCCAAGGTATGCACATTATAGCAAGTCTAGCCTTGTAAGTGGATATGCACAGGTAGGCAAATGGGCAATCTTTTTACTTCTTACTATATCTGCCAGCACTATGTTTACGGTGCAGGCCGCTGTTACCATTGTTACCGCGGGTTTAGCGCAAAAACTTACAGGTAGTGTATTACCCGCTTGGCAGTGGTCCGCTTTACTTCTTATAATTTGTTTTGTAATTCTGCAAGTAGGAAAATTTAATGTGCTAGATGGGTTAATGAAAGTAATAATGGCCGTTTTAGCCGTTTCAACATTGCTTGCGTTTTTATTTTCATTTGGTTTTGATAAGGAAATAGTGTCAGGCGTTGGAGCACACTTTCAATTAAATAATAGTGCCGACTTAAGTTTTTTAATCGAATTTGTAGGTTGGATGCCTGCACCACTTGACATCGCTATATGGCATAGCATCTGGACGGTTGCAAATGGCAAATTGCATACGAAATCATTAGAGGCAGAAAATTTTGATTTTAAAGTAGGATTTTACGGGGCAGCCATTTTAGGCATTTGCTTTTTATGTTTGGGTGCGAATATTCTTTATGGTACAGATATACATTTAGAGGCCTCAGCAGGCAAGTTTGCTACACAAGTGGTCGATTTGTTTACTTCTAGCTTAGGTATGTGGAGTTATCCTGTCATAGTTATTGCCGCTTTTACCACTATGTTTAGTACTACGCTTACTTGCCTCGATGCACTTCCTTCCGTAGTAAAAGAAATTGGTGATGAACTTCATTTCAATAAACGCATTAATACCAAAACTTTTTGGATGTCTGTTTTAGCTATTGGTTCCATAATTATTCTCGTGTTTTTTGTGTCAGATATGAAGCAAATGGTGCGTTTGGCTACCTCTGTTTCGTTTCTCACAGCGCCTGTTTTAGCCTATCTAAGCTATCGCTTGTTTAGACTTAAAAAGGGAGAATATACCCTATGGTCAAACTTCGAATTTAAATTAGCCATACTTGGCATTGTTACTTTATCATTATTTGGCGTCTTATATCTATGGCAAATCATATACATTTAGAATAATCATTTTTTTTTGGCACAAAACACCTCTGAAATATCACCCAAAAAGCAGCTTAACAAGTATACTGACTTGGAGTTGATTGAATGTGTTTTGAAGACCGGTGAAAATATCTATTTTGGTGAATTGTATGATAGATATGCAGATAAGGTTTATGGTAAGTGTATACAAATGGTTAAAGAAACTGATTTGGCACAAGACCTAGCCCACGATGTATTGGTAAAGGCATTTTTAAAGTTAAATACGTTTAAAGGCAATAGTGCATTTGGAACTTGGTTGTTTCAAGTTACCTATACCTATTGTATTGATTATATACGTAAGAATAAAAACATTTTCAAGGAAGAGCTTGAAGAAGAGCGTTTTAACCATTTAGAATCGGAAGATGCAGAAATGGAAGAAATGCACGAGAAAGAGCTGCTTGAAATGAAAATTGAATATGTACAACAAATTATATTTGAACTAAAAGCAGATGAGCTATCTATGATATTGCAGAAGTATCAAGATAATATGAGTATATCCGAATTGGCAGAAATATATGGAGCAAGTGAAAGTGCCATAAAAATGAAGTTAAAACGGACAAGAGATAAAATAATAGAGCGATACTATGAACTAAATCCGGAACACAAGTAAAAGGTGAAAAGATGGAAAAGAACGTATTTAAACAAATAGAGCCACAGGCTAAGCTGCCGAAGAAAATGAAAAAGGATGTGCTTGATAGTATTGAAGCTATAAAGCTTGCCAAGGATTTTTGGGACCTTCTCGCAACTAAACGTGTACAAATGAATTTAAATGTTGCCTCGCAGATGGATATGAATAATAACCCCAAATTAGAAGAAGAATAAAAGTATGAATGAACAGTTTTCAATAACAGACAGTGTAATAAAAGCATTTCAAGATTTTGCACAAATAATGGCAGATGGCCTGCCTCGTGTGGTTATGGCTATTGTTGTTTTTTTAGCTGGTTACATTATTGCCAAAATAGTAGCTATGGTATTACTCAAAAGTTTAAAAGCGGTCAATTTTGATAGTGTAGCTATAAAGCTTAAGTTAGAAGAGCCACTGCGTGTAACAGGATTTAAGAAAGGACTGAGTCATTTGCTAAGTCAGGTTGTTTTTTGGCTTATAATGTTGGTAGTAATTGTTACCACATCTACAAATCTTGGTATAGACATTATTACGGATCAGGTCAATCGAATAATAGACTTTATTCCGAGTTTGGTATCAGCCATTATCATACTACTTGCTGGATATTTTGTTGCCGTAAAGATAAAAGAAGTGTTGCTAAACATGACGCGTTCGTTGGGTAGTGGCGCAGGCAGAATACTGGCTAACATCATATACTATTTTATTATGGTTATGGTGGTTATTACGGCGATAGATCAGACGGGTATTTGGACAGATTTAATATCAAATAATATTTTACTCATTGTTGGAGTTATTTTATTAGCTGGGGCAATTGCCTATGGTTATGCAGCTCGAGAAATAATGAGAAATATGCTCTCTTCATTCTACAGCAAGCGCAATTTTTACGAAGGCCAACGCATAAAAATCGGTGATTTAGAAAGAACTATACTAACCATAGATAATACTTCTGTAATTCTGAAAACATCAACGTCCAAGGTTGTTATTCCAGCATCTGAGTTAATGAGTAATAAGGTGGAAATATTAGAGAATGAGGAATGAAAGTTGAACTTAAAAAAGGGCAAATTTTAATCTCAGAACCCTTTTTACCGGACCCCAATTTTAATAGAACGGTAATACTAATAGCAGAATTTAGTGAGTTAGGAGCAGTTGGTTATGTACTAAATCACAAGACGGATTTTGCCGTAAATCTGGTGATGAAAGAACTGGATTTTGTATACAATACTATTTATCAAGGTGGACCTGTAGAACTAGATAGCTTTCATTATTTCCATACCTATGGTCACATTTCTAATGCATTACACATAAAAGGCAACATCTATTGGGGTGGAAATTTTGAAGAATTAACCAAGGGGCTAAAAACCGGAATTTATAAAGATGAAGATTGTATGTTTTTCATTGGATATAGTGGTTGGGCGCCTGGACAATTAGAAGAAGAAATGGAAGAAGGGAGTTGGATTATAGCGGACTTAGCAGATTCGTTAATTATAAACCCCCCAGTGGAAGACAAGGAACTATGGCGCGAAGCCATAAAAACCGTAGAAGGGGATGATGCGTTACTTTATAATTCGCCTCCGGAGCCAACATTAAACTAAATTAAAATACATTTGCCAAAACTGAATTATGGATAATTTACTATTGATTTCGCACAATGTTTTAAGATGGATTGTTGTATTATTTGGTCTGTACGCTATTACCAAGGCAATAAGAGGAGTGCTTTTTAAGCAAGATTATACTGCTAATCACAATCTCTCTGCTACCCTTTTTGTAGCTAGTGTTCATTTACAAATACT
>JBEAPG010000250.1:0-3876 GCA_041164545.1 Bacteroidota bacterium | reverse complement strand
TCGATTATATCACCATAACTACCTCCAACAAAGTAAGACCTTATTGTATTTTCGATAGGAGGATCAGGTGGTGATTCTTCGTCCATACAACCAGTAAAATAGGTTAAGGATACGGTCATTGCCGCACTGCTCAATATCCAGATGTATATAAATTTTTTCATTTTTTTTATGTTTAAGAGTAATAATTTGTTATTTGTATTCTACTACGAAATCCCACATATATTTGACCTCAGGTGGACACCAAAATGACATAGTGTCTATACCACAGTCCCAGATTCTATTGTCATTTACATCGTGGAGCGTTGTAGTACACGGTTCATTTACTCCAGCTCCTAGTCTCCAGCTAACTACTGCAGTTTTGTTAGCGTCAATAGTAAATCCAGTTAGCTTTTCGCCTTCTACCTCAAGTACGTATTTGCCGGTTGCAGTATCTATTATATGGTTTCCATCAAAGCTAAAATAGTTGGTGTTTGGATCAACCCAAGATGTATCACTCAGGCTGCAAGGTTCTGTCCACGAACCCATAGTTTCGAGTAATTCGTAAAATACATTTGAGTCAGATTCTAGTACCGCATATCTGTAAAAGACATTTCTAAAGGTAATATGCACACTTTTATATTCGCCTATAGGTATTTCTACTTCTGGAAATGTATATTCTTCAAATAGTCGATGCTCAGTATTTGTAAAAGATGTAAGCCTAATCCATTCGTCAGGCTTGTCTGTAATACCTTCTTTTACTTCATTTTTAGAAACCCAAACATCACCAATGCAAACATTAAAGCTGATTGTTTTTGTTACCGTTTCTTTGCCAGTTAGTGGTGGATTGACTTTTTGTTTGTTGTATTGCGATGCAATTGGATTTATCATTTTAAACTGAAGCTTCCCTGTAAGTTTAGGTTCTACATCTTCACTACATCCAAATTGTGCGAATATCAAAGCAATTATAATTGAGGTTTTAAATAGTATTTTCATTTTTAATAAGGTTAGGGTAGCAAGTGCTACTAGAAATTATTCAGAAAGAATGTAGGAGCAAAATCGCATATGTTTTATCAGATTATAAAATCATAGCTAACTATAATTCAGAGTCTAGGGTTTAGATTTTCTGCCGTATTAGATTATGCGATATGACATTTAGATGTACATTGGAGTAACTCTTATTTTATGTCTCGAAGTTAGATATTCATAGTAATATAGGCAAAGATTTGGTGTTTATTCTTTTGTAACCAAAGTAACCAAGAGGCATTTGGTTATCTATTTGTCAACTTTGGTCGTTGGAAATAAAACAACTGTATTTCAATGTTTAAAGTATGCTTACTTTTGGACACGTGTTGAGGGTTGTTTCTACCAATATTTCTGAACCAAAAATGGTTAAGTGGCGAGGTGAAAATGTTAAAACAGGCATTTTTAAGTATCCTGTATCATCCGGAATTTATTTGGAAAGTGAAGACGTACGTGGAGATGCTGTAGTTGACAGAAAATACCACGGAGGCGTGGATAAGGCGTGCTATCTTTATTCAGCAGATGTGTATGGCGAATGGAAAGCGAAGTTTCCCAACGCAGACTGGAGTATGGGCATGTTTGGTGAGAACCTAACGTTGGAAGGACTGGATGAACGACAAATCTACATTGGTGATCAATACCAAATCGGAGAGGCTTTAGTTGAGGTAAGCGAACCAAGAGAACCTTGTTTTAAGTTAGGTATACGATTCGGTACACAGAAAGTGCTAAAACAGTTTATTAACCAGCCACATTGTGGTGTGTATGTGCGTGTATTGGCAAGCGGATTGGTAAAGCCAGGTGACGAAATGAAGCGGGTGAAAAGGGTTCAAGATGAGTATTCATTAGCTAGAATTTATTGGTTGATGTATAATGCCGATGTAATAAATATAGCCGAGGTTAATGAGGCGTTGAAGTTGGATTCGCTAGCTTCTTCGGCCAAGAGCGGTTTGAGCAAGAGGTTGCTAGCAATTCAATAGGTTCCATTTATCTTCGGTGAAATATCAGATAATCTTGGTATTATAATTGGAACTTAATCCATTAATTGTCAGGTGTTTTAGTCGTGTTTGGTTAGCTTTAGTTTACGTATTAACCACATTTCAAAAACAGGGTCTAAAAGCTGTATTCGATCACCCCAACGCTCGACTATTTCGGCATTTTGTAAGGCATCTATACTTCTTAACACAGTGGCACTAGAGCCTAAATCATATTTTGTTATTGTTCTAGCAGAGGTAATTCCTTTTTCACCATTTTCAATTAGTGCAATTAGTGTCTTACGTTGTTTATGGCTCAAGGGTTCAAAAAGGTGTACAAACCGCCACTCATTACTTTTGATTAAGGTGGTTATTGTTTCGTTTAATTGTTCATTATTTACTTCATTCTCCGTTTTTTCCCATAGCGAAAATGCAAATTGCTGCACGTAGTAAGGGTGATTTTGCACTAGTTGTGCTATATGCTTAGCTTGTGGTTTGCTTATGCTTTTTTTAGTTCGTTTAAAGGCCGCAGTTAAAAATTTAACCCATTCATTTTCAGCTATCTTTTCCAGATACATTACATCCCCGAACTTATAAAACGGTTTTTCTTTTTTCTCGAAGAGTTCGTGCATTAGATGTCGTTTGCTACCGTACAAGATGTAACTAACACGGTCGTGTTTTTGCCAGATAGCTCTTAGTTTTTTTTGAAAAGGAATGGACTTAGTGAAACTATCAATATTTTGAAACTCATCTATAGCTACCACAATTCGTATGTTTTGCTTCTCGGCTATGCGTTGAGCAATATCCAAAATTTCTATCGCTGATTTGCCATTTGGTTTAAAACTAAACTCTAGCCCAAACTCTGTATCCACGCCGGTACCTAGGGTTATGTTAGGTTTAAGATGTGTCAGAAATTCCGTAGCATATTGTTTATACTGATCCAGCTTGGTTGCAGTAGCTTTCATTACAACTTGTAAATATTGGGTGTAAAACTCTTCTTCAGTACCTACATTAAAAAGGTCAATTAAGCAAAATTTTAATGCTTTGCTTGCTTTGTTTTGAGCGATGTGATGAATTAAACTTGACTTTCCCCATCTGCGAGGCGATATGAGAATCAGATTTATGCTGTTTTTACAAAGTGTGCTAATGTGCTCAATTTCAGTAGTTCTGTTCGTAAATGAGCTGGTTTTTGCAAGGCCGCCAAAGCTAAATGGGTTTACCATGCTTCAAATGTAGGTTACAGAATTGTAACTTACAACTTTGTAACTTACAAAATTGTAACCTGAAAAGATTAATTGGTGTTTATCTCTTCTACATTAAAAGTGACATTCGTACGGTTTTTTATTTTAGGGACAATCGCCCAGTTCATACTAAAAACCAACATCATGCAATAGCCAGAATAGGTCGCTTTTATGTTGTAAATCAACTCATTATTACCTCGTTTTTCTATCTGTCGATCATAATCTGCTTGGCAACCACCACTTGTCCAGGTACCAATTAATGAATATTTACTGAAATCGATTTTAGGCAATTTAGCATCAGAACAATCTACATTATTGGGTGCTATTCTTTTTTTCTCAAAATAAGCAATGTATTCTTCCTCACTTCTAATTACGATGTGCTCTTTTTTATCATTTATACCATAAAAACAACTTCCAAAATACGAAGCCTCCACAAATTGTACATCTTGTGTTATTTCTTCTTTTGAGCAGGAGGATAAACCTACCAATAGTAGACCTACCATAAAAAGTTGAAATGTGGTTTTCATAGTTCAAACATAGTTAAACTTATAAAAGGAAAATGTCATATTCATAGCCATTGAGCAATAACCATTAACAAACAATAACTAATAACCAGCAACCAATAACTAATAACCAGCAACCAATAACTACCCCACCAATCCCGC
>JBEAPG010000249.1:0-3876 GCA_041164545.1 Bacteroidota bacterium | reverse complement strand
ATCGTTTAGCAGAAGTATCTGCTAATATCATTGATCAATGTGTTGCTCAAGGTGTACCTTTTGCACGTGATTATGGAGGATTATTGGACAATCGTTCGTTTGGAGGTGTATTGGTGTCTAGAACATTCTATGCAAAAGGACAAACAGGACAGCAATTATTATTAGGTGCGTATTCGGCTATGAACCGACAAATAGCCCGTGGTAAAATACAAATGTATAACCGCCACGAAATGCTAGATTTAGTAATAGTGGACGGTAAAGCAAGAGGTATTATTGCACGTAATTTGGTAACTGGAGAGTTAGAGCGTCATTCTGCACACGCAGTTGTAATAGCCAGTGGTGGGTATGGTAATGTATACTTCCTGTCTACCAATGCTATGGGGAGTAACGCTACGGCAGCCTGGAAAACACACAAAAGAGGAGCATACTTTGCCAATCCATGTTATACGCAAATTCACCCAACGTGTATTCCAAGAAGTGGTGACTATCAAAGTAAGCTAACCTTAATGTCTGAAAGTTTACGAAATGACGGAAGAATTTGGGTGCCAGCTAAACTTGAAGACGTTGAAGCTATTCGCGCAGGAAAATTAAAGCCGACTCAAATCGCAGAGGAGGATAGAGATTACTATTTGGAAAGAAGATATCCAGCATTTGGTAACCTTGTGCCTCGAGATGTGGCAAGTAGAGCGGCAAAAGAGCGTTGCGATGCCGGGTATGGTGTAAATGCAACAGGTGAAGCTGTATATCTTGACTTTGCAGCGGCTATTATGCGCTATGGAAAAGAGCAGGCTAATATAAAAGGAGAGCACGATGCAAGTGAGGCTAGAATAAAAGAATTAGGAACAGCCATAGTAAAAGCAAAATATGGTAACTTGTTTGATATGTACAAACAAATAGCTGCTGACGATCCGTATACCACTCCAATGATGATTTATCCAGCTGTGCATTACACCATGGGTGGATTGTGGGTAGACTACAATTTAATGACAACAATACCAGGTTGTTATGCAATTGGAGAAGCGAATTTCTCAGACCACGGAGCCAACAGATTAGGTGCATCTGCACTAATGCAAGGCTTGGCCGATGGATATTTTGTATTGCCATATACTATTGGTGATTATTTAGCTAAGGATATAAGAACAGGGAAAATTTCAACTGATTTGCCAGAATTTGTGGAAGCAGAAAAGAATGTTAGCGACACACTTAATTTCTTTGTAGGAAATAAAGGAACACATTCGGTAGACTATTACCACAGAAAACTAGGTAAGATAATGTGGGATAAGTGCGGAATGAGTAGAAATATAAAAGGCCTTAACGAAGCCATTAATGAAATTGCAGAATTACGTGAAGATTTCTGGAAAAATGTAAGTGTACCAGGTGCGGCTAATCAGTTGAACCCAGAACTAGAAAAAGCAGGAAGAGTGGCTGACTTCCTAGAGTTAGGCGAATTATTTGCGAAAGATGCATTGGATAGAAATGAAAGTTGTGGTGGACATTTTAGAGAAGAATATCAAACACCGGATGGTGAGGCTTTGCGCGATGACGAAAATTATGCGTATGTCGCAGCGTGGGAATATGTTGGAAAACCATCCGACGCAGTTCTTCACAAAGAGAAATTAGAATTTAAAGATATTGAATTAAAAACGAGAAGTTATAAGTAGTATGAGCAACATGAATTTGAAACTTAAAATCTGGAGACAGAAAGGGCCTCAAGATAAGGGAAAAATGGTGGACTATCAGGTTTCTGATATTTCAGAGCATATGTCGTTCTTAGAAATGATGGATGTATTGAATGAGAAACTGGTTAATTCTGGAGATGAGCCTGTTGCTTTTGACCACGATTGTAGAGAAGGGATTTGTGGCAGTTGTTCCATGTTTATAAACGGAGAGGCGCACGGTCCGGTAAGAGGAGTTACAACGTGCCAATTACATATGCGAAGTTTTAAGGATGGGGATACAATATACATAGAGCCATTTAGAGCGAATGCTTTTCCCGTAATTAAAGACTTGGTAGTCGATAGAAGTGCATTCGATCGAATTCAACAATCAGGAGGATATATTTCCGTAAATACATCTGGAAACACGCAAGATGCCAATGCAATTCCCATCCCAAAAGCTGATGCTGATTTGGCTATGGATGCAGCTGCTTGCATAGGTTGTGGAGCATGTGTAGCAACGTGTAAAAACTCAAGTGCCATGCTTTTTGTAGGTGCCAAAATATCTCAGTATGCACTCTTGCCACAAGGTAAAGTAGAAGCAGCAGATCGCGCCAAAAACATGGTAGCACAAATGGATGCCGAAGGTTTTGGAAACTGCACCAATACAGGTGCTTGCGAAGTAGAATGTCCTAAAGGAATATCGCTTACAAACATTGCTCGAATGAATAGAGAATATTTGTTTGCAGCTATCGAAAAATAGTAGAATTTTAACTTAAGTCTAAATGCTTAAGTAAAAGGACGGACTTTAATTAAGGCAGAATATGTTTAGCGGAATAATAGAATCTATCGCGTATGTTGAGGTCTGATAAAACAAGCGAACTAAAAGTAGACCAAAGCGTGGCCCACAATGGTGTTTGCTTAACTGTTACTAAAATTGCGGGAGATAATTATCAAGTGACTGCCATTGCTGAAACACTAAGATTGACGAATTTAGGTAGATTGCAAGCCGGCGACAAGGTAAACTTCGAGCGGTGTATTCGGCTGAATGATAGACTAGATGGGCATATGGTACAAGGCCACGTAGATGGAACAGCTAGCGTTATTAATATTACAGATAAAGATGGGAGTTGGGAGTATCAGTTTGAGTTGGATAGTACATTTACTGACATAGGAAATCACGCACCTGAAAAGCTAATCATTCATAAAGGGTCTATTACCATAAATGGAACAAGCCTAACTGTGACCAACGTAATTGGCCGTCAGTTTGGGGTCGCCATTATTCCATATACTTACGAGCATACGAATTTTCATACGTTAAAAATAGGGGATAAGGTCAATATAGAGCTGGACGTGCTAGGAAAGTACGTTGCTCGGTTGATGGCTTAATCTTCTTGTATAGATTGCATCTGTTCTTCTATTCTATCTGCTATATACTTTTTGTACGTTTGATAATTTTCAGAAACCTTAAAGCAACATTTTCTTTCCATATTATCTAATTGGTTCATTACTGCTTTTATATCATCTATTGAGGTGTTATCACTGAGCATACTACTCGCTATTTTGAGCAAATTGCTATATAAAGTGTAATAACCAAGTGCGTTTTGGTAATAATCATCGCATAGCGAAAAATTCTCTGGATTATCAAATCCATTCAACGTATACTCATTTTTATAGAAACGCATCATTTTAGCTAAATCATAGGGCAATTCGGGAGTTTCCATTTTTATTAATGTATAAGTTAATCCGTTAAATTTAACGTGTTTTTCTAAACCCAGATTTTTAGTCATAATTTCTTGTGAAAAGCAGATTGGCCTTGTAGCATTAGAGGCAATAATATCTAAGGCCGCAAGTTCATAGTCTAACAAATAGTGTTTTTTACTCAAGTCTATTTTCAGCGTGTATTGATTAAAAGGGATATCAATAAAGTCTGCTTCTAGAGCTCTGTTATCTCCAATGCGTAATGCAGGAATCGCACGTACAGAGACGTGCTGATTTATGTTTTGGGGATTTATTGGAATGTAATTAAAGCCTTCTTTGTAAGATGAAAATGGTATACTGTACGCAACCCCTTTATTATTCCATCCTCGCGTTTGGGCGTCAATCCATAAATATACACCTAGCATACCCATATTTATTACCGTTACATCTTCGCGTACTTTTTCTTTAATTTGAAGGTAGTGCAATGGATAGGTGTCATTATCTCCCCAAGCAAAAAATA
>JBEAPG010000248.1:0-3891 GCA_041164545.1 Bacteroidota bacterium | reverse complement strand
CAATTCAAAATCAAACAGAGAAAAATTCGCAGGAAGACATTTCTGAACTTGAAATGCGTGTAGCAGAATTAGAAAAAAATAGTGATGAAAGTGACGTAAATATGCTAGAAAAGATGCAATTGGGCATTAGCTTCGGGTTTAATTATTACTTCAACGGGCAAGAACAATACTACATTAAGCCAGATAGCACAATCGGTGCATATGGTAAAAAGCGCGGAGTAAGTGGAATGTTGAGTGCACTAATGGGGTATAAGCTGAGCGAGAAGAGTTCAATTTTGTTGAATGTACCATTAGGCGACTTATCCGGAAACCCCAATCAAGCTTTAGGAATTTTTAATAAAAAGGTGGCAGGCGGATTGGGCTATGGCCTGAATAAAGGAGATATTTCATTCATCATTGTGCTCAATATTTTCCCATATGAAAAACTGGCTTTAGAAATAGTAGAAGGCAAAAAGTATGAGCAAGAGCCATATACCGTAGCTGATATTGAGAACATGCCGCAAGAAATAGCTTATAGCCCAAGTTTTACCTTGGGCGTGTGCTATCACTTTTTTAATACGAAGTTTCTTGGTTATTAACGCGATTTATTTCTCGATAGGTGGATTGGTAATAAGCTCGGCCATTTTAAAGGCTTCAGCTACATTTATAACTGCTCCAGTTTGCGATATTTTCTCGGTTTTGGTCTTTTTGCGCATTCCTGGTTTGCGCTGTTTTCCTTTTATTGGCAAGGCGCTTGCGGTTAAAATTTCTTTGATTTGTTGTGCACTTAAGTTAGGATAGTAGCTCCAAACCAAAGCAGCTACACCTGCTGCTACCGGACTGGCCATACTCGTACCATCGTAGGCATCGTATTTATCTTCAGGTATGGTAGAAAAAATATCTACTCCTGGGGCAAAAACATCTACTTCCTCTTTGCCATAATTGGTGAAATCGGCTATCATTTTTGGTTTTTTCATCCACGAACTAGCTCCTATTTCTAGCCACACATTGCTATATTCTCCTTTAAAGTCATTCGGGAAATTATCTGAAATATCATTGTTTTTGGCATCATTACCCGCTGCGTGCACAAGTAGTACTCCTTTAGATTGCGCGTATGCTATCGCTTCTTTTACTGTTTCTTGATTGCTTGTATAGCTTTTTCCGAAGCTCATATTAATCACTTTGGCACCATTGTCTACAGCATATCGGATGGAGTTAGCCACATCTTTATCTCTTTCGTCACCTTGAGGCACTGCTCGTATGCTCATAATTTTGCAATTCTGACATATGCCTTTGGCGCCAAAATCATTTTCTGAGTTTGCCGCTATAATTCCAGCAACGTGGGTACCGTGGTCGGAAAAACGTTCACCATAATAAACGTTGTTGTTTCCATACGCCTTTTCTGTGGCATCAGTATAATTATCTCCTACCAATTCTTCTCGAGGGTCAAATTTGGCGTTGAAACCATATTTGTACGTGTATTCATATTGCTCAAAAGCATCGGTTAATTCTTTACGTAAATAGCTGTATTTAAAGTTTTTATTACGCTTGCTTTGTTGTAAAATAATAAGACGAGCACGCTGTTCGTACTTGTTTTTGCTCATATGGTTTTCCATTTGTTCGCGCGTTATGTTTTTACCATATTCATCTTCCAAGAATTCGAATCCGCTCATCAAATCTTGAAAAAATTGGAAGTTTAATTTAGCATCCAGATTTTTAGAAAGATACTCTTCTTTCAGCATTTGGTAGCGATTGTAATCCTCCTTATCTACAATGTCGTTTAGCGTTTTTTTGTCGTATTTATAATGCAATCGGGTGTATTCGCGCGTCAGTTCCATATTATCAAAAGTTACATCACCGCAAAAATTCCAACCATACACGTCATCCACATATCCATTACCATCATCATCTATTCCATTATCTGCAATTTCACCTGAATTGGTCCAAAGTCGCCCTTCAAAGTCGGGGTGATTTATATCTACACCAGCATCTATTACTGCAACAATCAGTGTATCCGGAGTTTTGTCTTTCACTAAGGCAAGTCCTTTTTCTAAGTCTATGCCTGCATATTTTCGTTTATTGTACTCATTTAAATGCCAAAAAGTATCCTTTGGAGCTTGAGCATTTGCAAAAATAGAACTGCAAAGTAGCAGTCCTAAAACAATGTATTTCATATATTATTTATGTCTATTTTTTATGTTTGAATCACACCAACGTTGTATTTTTCTATAGGTGCATTGTTTGCCATTTCAATTCCGGCACTTATCCATTTTCGGGTGTCTACAGGATTTATGATTTCATCTACCCATAAACGACTGGCCGCATATTCAGGCGTGGTTTGCTTGTTGTATCTATCTATAATTCTGTTTAGTAATTTTTGTTCTTTTTCTGGTGTTATTTCCTCTCCAGTTTTAGCAAGACTCGCTTTTTCTATCTGCAATAATACTTTCGCAGCTTGCTCGCCACCCATTACCGCAATTTTTGCTGACGGCCAAGCTACTATTAATCTGGGGTCATAGGCTTTGCCGCACATTGCGTAATTTCCGGCTCCATAGCTATTGCCCATTATTACGGTAAACTTAGGTACGGTGCTATTGCTCATAGCGTTCACCATTTTGGCACCATCTTTTATTATTCCTGCGTGCTCACTTCTGCTCCCTACCATAAAACCAGTAACGTCTTGTAAGAAAACCAGTGGTATTTTCTTTTGGTTGCAGTTCATTATAAAGCGGGCCGCTTTATCAGCACTATCGCTATAGATTACACCGCCAAATTGCATTTCACCTTTCTGACTTTTTACCAATTCTCTGTTATTAGCCACTATACCCACGGCCCATCCATCTATACGGCCATATCCACAAATAATGGTTTTGCCATAACGTTCTTTGAATTGCTCAAATTCTGAATGGTCCACCAATCGTTTTATGATTTCGATAGATGAATAAGGTTTAGCTCTATCTGCAGGCAAAATTCCAAATAATTCGTCCTCCTTAAATTTAGGCAAAGCAGGTTTTTCACGATTGAAACCAGCCTGTTCAAAGCTGCCTATCTTATCCATTAGGAATTTTATCCTATCCAAACACGCTTTATCATCAGGAAATCGGTCATCAATTACACCGCTTAAATCAGTCTGCGAAATAGACCCTCCAAGGGTTTCGTTGTCTATATCTTCCCCAATTGCTGCTTTTACCAAATAACTCCCTGCTAGAAAAATACTGCCCGTTTTGTCTACAATAAGGGCCTCGTCGCTCATTATTGGCAAGTAAGCGCCACCGGCTACGCAACTGCCCATTACTGCGGCTATTTGAGGAATGCCCTTGCTACTTAAAATAGCGTTGTTTCTGAAAATACGGCCAAAGTGCTCCTTGTCTGGAAAAATCTCATCTTGCATAGGTAAAAACACACCAGCGCTGTCTACCAAATAGATGATAGGAAGATTATTTTCCAGAGCAATTTCTTGAAATCGCAAATTCTTTTTACCTGTTATTGGAAACCAAGCTCCCGCCTTTACAGTAGCATCATTTGCAACAACAATACACTGGCGTCCAGCTACTTTTGTTATGCCGCCTACAACCCCACCAGCAGGACACCCGCCATATTCAGGATACATTTCATAACCTACAAAAGTGCCGATTTCTAAAAAGTCAGCATCTTTATCTTTCAAATAATCTATGCGCTCACGAGCCAATAATTTGCCTTGTTGCTTCTGCTTTGTAGCAGATTTTTCGCCACCTCCCAAGTGTATTTTCTTGGCTATATTAGCATAATCACTCCACAAAATTTTATTTGAATCTTCGTTTTTATTGAACTCTAATTCCGCTGATTTCATAACAGCGTCAAACCTAAACATTTTTTAAAGAATAATTTCGAATGTAGAATGATGAATGTAGAATGACACAACAAGCCCTAATA
>JBEAPG010000247.1:0-3892 GCA_041164545.1 Bacteroidota bacterium | reverse complement strand
AACTGGAAGCTTAAAGAAATCTCATCTATAAATGAGTTTGTAGTGGAAAAACGAGTGGCTGGAACCAACGACCCTTGGCAGGAAATTACAAGTACATTCGGCAATACTTTTACCTACATAGAGCAAGGTATAAATACAGATAATAATGCTTTTCAGTATAGGATAAAAGCAGTGAATAAATGCGGAACTACGGTATATTCAGAACCGCATACCAATATATTACTCGAAGGGTATGAAGATGAAAACTTCGACATAAACGTAACGTTTAGCACTTATTTAGGTTGGGATAATGGTGTAAGCGATTACACTATTTACGAAAGCATAAATAACGGTCCCTTTGTACCTATTGCTGCCAGCGTAGATCCAAATCAAAATACGCTAATTGTCAATAATCCAGATCAATATAAGAAATGCTATCGTATTTATGCATCTGAGTTTCAAGGAGAAAAAACAAATTCTTGGAGTAATGAGATATGTTTCTTCTTCTCCCCAGAATTATATGTACCTAACGCATTTACACCTAATAATGACAACCTAAATGACGGATTTGGAGTTGTAGGAATAGCTATTAAAGATTACAACATTAAAATATATAATAGATGGGGTGAACAGCTATGGGAGTCTAATAGTTTGGAGGAAAAATGGATTCCTACATACAGAGACGCGGATGTGCAAATGGGAACCTATATATACGTAATTACCTATTCTAACTTTGATAATGAAGTATTTACCAAAACTGGTACTATTAACCTTGTTCGTTAAATTTTCGGCTTGTGTGCCGAAACAAAATCAACCAATTGAAGCTACTGACTACGTACCTAAACTCGTAAAGGTGCAATCAGAAATCAGAACAGCTATGAAACCATTTAATGACAGTATTTCCTTTTTTGGTGATACATCCGTATTTTTTTCTCACCTGCAGCCTGTTATGTTTGGTACAGATAAAGCGATTGGAGATTTATCTAACTTAGCGCCTGCTTCAAGACAAGATAGCTTGGTTTTTGCAGCTGCTTCAAGATTAAATACAAACTATCAAAACCTCATTCATCTGGGATACAGGGATTTATTCGAAATATATAATATAGGGGCACTTTCAGATAGTATGGAAAACAAGGCGGATAGCATACTGAGAAGCTACTTATATGAAGATAGTCTAGCTGTTAATTATTTTAACTCATTGCTTGGCTCCAATATTCAAAAATTAAACTATTTCTAATCTAGTTGGATTTCGTTTTATTACATCATAAAAATAGGTTATAAGACGTTAATTAGTCGAAAGAAAGGCATTGTTTATAACTCCAATT
This sequence comes from Bacteroidota bacterium, assembly GCA_041164545.1. Classification (GTDB taxonomy): domain Bacteria; phylum Bacteroidota; class Bacteroidia; order NS11-12g; family UBA9320; genus UBA9320. Next base: position 2,588 of record JBEAPG010000247.1, on the reverse strand, counting down.
TTTTTGATACTTATCTTTGCAAAAATCTAAAGTTTTGATTCGAAGTTTTAAAATAGGATTTCTACTACTTTTTCTAGCACTTGCTGAAGTGGCTTCTGCGACTCATCTTATAGGAGGATATATGAGTTACACTTACTTGGGTAATGCTCCAAGCGGAAATTCTAGATACAGAATTAAAATAAGTGTATACAGAGATTGCTTTCAAAGCGATGTTCCTTTTGATGATGAAATACCTCTAGGAATTTATGACAATAATCAAAGCAAGGACTTGTATAAAGTTGAAAAATTATCTTTAGGTAATGTTTCAAGAGTAAGGCCTCCCGGGTCTGATGATTGTGATTATTATGCCAAAAATGTATGCATCGAATTTGGGTATTATGAAGGTGTAATCGAGGTGAGACCTTCAGATGAGGGCTATCATCTTACATTTGTTAGATGTTGCAGGAATCATCAAGATAATATTCCCGATGCCGATGGGGCACCATTTCAAGGGCAAACATATTATGGCTTCATTCCGGGCAACTCATTCAAAAATAGTTCGCCTGCGTTTTCGTCTATTCCAAGCAGTTTTATTTGTGCTAATGATACAGCCAAAATAGTTTTTAATGCTGTAGATCCAGATGGAGATGAGTTGGTTTACAAATTTGTTCGACCATTTCAAGGCGGCGAACCAACTACCAATGGTTCTATTCCTGACCCTCCAGATACATTAGAAACTCCAATTCAGCCGGTTTTTTATAATACGGGATATAATGCTGACTATCCCTTTGGAATAAATAATGGCAGCTATACGTCTATAGATGAAAAAACAGGCCTTGCTAAAATTGTAGCTACAGAAAATGGCAGCTATGTATTAGCGGTAGAGGTAAGTGAAATTCGCAATGGTCAAGTTTTAAGCGTTGTACGAATGGACTTGCAAGTACTTGTTTTGGACTGTCCAACTAATTCTGTACCATCCTTAATAACAAGTGCAGATAAAGAAGTACACGTAACTGCTGGTGAAACGCTATGTTTCTCTGTGCGTGGTAGCGATGCCGATGAAGATGAGCTTTTTTTAAATGCTGAAAGTATAGTGTTGACTGGTTCAAATGGCTTTAAAGGTAATAGAGCTACTTTTCCTGTTAAAAGGGATAAGGGAGTTGTTATAAGCCAGTTTTGTTGGGATACCGATTGTGAACATGCTCAAGATCAGCCATATGTGGTAACCTTTAAAGTGGAAGACGACGGTTGCCCACCAAAGTCTAATTACGTGGATGTTGCCATTTTTGTAGACAGTTTTTTAGGAGCGAAGGAACTTGTCGGGCCGAAGGAAGTTTGCAGATATAATGAGCATTGGTATGATTTAAAAGGAGGAAGACCAAATTCACAGTTCCATTGGCAAGTATCAGAAGGTCTAATAACTTCTGAGGACAGCTTAAGCAGAGTGCTGATTGATTGGGAGGGAACAGGTATTGGAACAATAAAGGTTAGAGAAGAAAGTGCGAGTGGATGTTTAGGAGATTGGGTAGAAATGGATGTAAACATCAAAGAAAGTCCGACTTTGACTACTATTTCTGGCAAAGATACCGTGTGTCTGAATGAGAAAGATTTAGCATTTTCTGTTATCCCTCGAGACGGGAATAGCTACAGTTGGTTTGTAATGAATGCCACTGTTGGCTCAATTAATAATACGAAACTAGTTATTAGTCAGTATAATGCGCCAGAATTCGTAGTAAAATTGGTAGAATACAATGATTTGGGATGCGGCGGAGATACAGCGTATAAGTATGTACATGTTAGCCAACCAAACCCTGAAATAATAGGACCGACATCCATATGTCCGAATGCAATAAATATTAAATATCAAGTTGAGGATAATTATGGTTCTTCTTATAAATGGAATGTGGTTGGCGGCAATCAGACTAGTGGTGGATTAAGTTCTAATATTGGTGTTGATTGGGGGTTGGAAGGCTTAGGAAGTCTCAGTGTAATAGAAACAAATCGCCATGGCTGTGTTTCGCCCGAGAATAAACTTGAAGTAGAAAAAACGTATAATCTTACGTCAAATCCTATTAACGGTAAAAGAGAGGTATGCGAATTTGAGATTGAGGCATATGAAACATTAGAAGTAAATGGCAGCACTTTCACTTGGACTGTTTCAGGTGGTAATCAGATAGATGGGGATTCTACCGCTCAAATTAAAGTAAACTGGGGTGCCGCAGGAAATGGAAGTGTAACCGTGCAAGAAAAAGCGTATGATGCTAAAAATGGAAAGGCTTGCTTAAGCGATAAAATTGAACTTCCGGTTATAATTTATCCTAAACCTACAGCTACTGTGATAAATGGTGTACACGAGCTTTGTCAAACAGAAGCATCAACTTTATACACTGTAAACGGACTTAAGGGTTCAAGTTTTGTTTGGAAACTGAATAATCAGATTTTAGAAGGTCACCAATTTTCTACCGACTCAATTTACCTCATTTGGAATTCCCCAGGCAGCTTTGTTTTAAGTGTTGTTGAAATAAGTGATAAAGGTTGTAGAGGAGATGAACTAACTTTGGACATTGTAGTAAATCCAAAACCAATTACGAGTCCCATACAAGGAAACG
>JBEAPG010000246.1:0-3926 GCA_041164545.1 Bacteroidota bacterium | reverse complement strand
TGTCTCTAACGCGTAGTTGAGTTTTGGCGAATTTCCAATAATCCCAAATCGTTGTTTAACTTGTTGTAAATCCATTGACTACTGCAAAAATGGCAGATTTTTTCGGTTTAGTGTCAGATATAAATTACAAATTAGTTGAATGTGCTCTATTTATGGAATAATGTAAAATGACAAATGCATTCTGCTTGTTCATTTTTCTTTCACATTTAACCTATTGCCTTTTAAAAATGCTGAACTACTCCGCTTATCTACCTTAAAAAATAATTCTTAATCGAAATGTCATAAGGCATCATTGCTTGTACGCTATGTGCCGTTCCCCATCTTTCCAGATCTCCTAAATATTTTACATATGGAGCAAAAGGAGTGTTCGCAGAAACTTCTTTAAGCTGGGCTTTCAAGTTTGTGTTGCCACTCATTTTTTCTATAATCATTTGAACCGGATCTTGCGCTTTTGGATACTCCTTCAATTTGTATTCTTCAAGATTCGCTTCCTTTGCCGCTATTTCTATCGCTTTTTCCAAACCTCCAAGTTCGTCCACTAATCCTACTTCTTTAGCCATAATACCCGTCCAAACTCTTCCTTGCGCTATTTCATTCACCTGTTCTTTGGTCATTTTACGACCTTCGCTTACTCGTGTTAAAAAGGTGTCGTAAATTTTATCAATAACTTGCTCAATATATTCTCGCTCGGTAGGAGTCATATTTCTATCTATTCTTCCAATATCGGAGTGTTCGCCAGTTCCAATGTACTCAAAGTTTAAACCCATTTTGTCATTTAATAATTTTTGAGCATTCGGTATCAATCCGAATACACCGATAGATCCTGTGATAGTTGTTGGCTCTGCCACAATTTTTCGAGCTGGTGTAGCAATATAGTATCCACCGCTTGCAGCAACATCGCTCATACTTACTATCAATGGCTTTTCAGCGGCAAGTAATTTTGCTTCTCTCCATATGATATCTGATGCCAAACTGCTTCCACCTCTTGAATCTATTCTAAACACTACCGCTTTTATCTTGTCATCTTCTCTTACTTTCTTCAGTGTTGCAGCCATGTCGTCTGCCGCTATTTGACTTCCGTCTCCCTTGCCCCCTACTATATCTCCACTGGCATATATTACAGCAATTCTTTCTTTGCCTTCTCCTCTTAGCCCAAGGCCTTTCGCATATTTCTGTTCTGATATCAAAGGTACTTTTTTAGTATCTTTCAATCCCATTCGCTTTTTCATATTGGAATAAAACTGATCGCGATAAACGGCAGCGTCAATATACTTATTGGCTATAAAATCGTTAACTGTTCTTATTTGAAGCTCATCGGCATCTTTCTTTAGTTTTTCAACATCTATTCCTCTGCTCGCCGAAATTTTACTTAAGGCTTGACCAAAAACAGAATTGATATAAACCTGTATTTGCTCCTTATTTTCTGGGCTCAAATTATTTCGCGTATAAGGCTCAACTGCACCTTTAAACTTTCCTGCACGCACCACTTGCATTTCTACTCCCAATTTTTGCAAGGTATTAGCAAAAAATGCAATTTCTGCTACCATACCAGTAAAAGCCATTTCTCCTTCCGGATTTATAAAGACACTATCTGCCACACTGGCAATATAGTATGTAGGGAAATAATAATAATCAGCGTAGGAATAGATAAACTTACCTTCTTTTTTAAATTCTTCTAACTTATTTCTTAGTTCCGTAAGTTTGGCATACCCTGAGGATAAGGTAGTTAAATCTAAAATGATCCCTTCAATATTATCGTCTGTTTTAGCCTTTTCTATGGTATACAATAGATCATTTAGTCCCACAGGAAGTTGGGCATTTGGATCTAAAGAAGCTAGGGCGGCAAACGGACTATTTTCTGAAACTCTATCTTGTAAGCCATAGTTGAGCTTTAGGTTTAAAACCGAACCACTTGGAATTTCAGTACTTGGCTTGGCCGTGCTTGCAATGCCTCCAATGATGGCTATCATTAATCCGAAAAGCACTATAACTGCCAATAAATAGCCTAAAGCCGAAGCTAAAACTGTTTTAAAAAAACGCATAATTTTTGATGTTTAGTTGTCGTAAAAAAAGTAATTAGTAAACCAGAATTTTCGACGTATATACGTCAGATTCTGAACTTACAACAACGAAGTAAACACCGGGGTTATAACCAACCGTTGAAATATCGGTAAATGAGGTTGATATCTCGTTGAAGACTCTTTTGCCAGCAATGGTATAAACCTGAACCTCGTTTAAACCTTGAGGTCCATCGATAAATTCAATTTTTTGGTTTGATTGATTATATCTGACTTGAAGCTGATTTGCAATGGTCGAAGTAGTATTATTTGTGCCAATGCCAAATTGAATTGGAATGGAAAAACGTTGGCCACTTTGCGCATTTAGATTAATAATTAATGAGTCGGCATAATTTCCATTTGGCAGATTATTAAAACCAATTATTATTTTGGATGCTTCACCTTCTTCCATTGCATTTTCGAATGATTTAATAAACGCATTACCAACTGAAGTAGAAACAGAAAAGCCTTCCAGTTTTTGATTGCCGGTATTACATACATAAAAAGTACGCTCATCACTTGGAGTAACCTGATTATAGCTTAATTGAGTTTGTAAAACACTGGCATTTTTCACAATTGGCTTTGTATCGGTACTACCATATTTAGAAATCCGCTCTGCAAATTCAGGATGATCTACAAAAGGATTTCTATTTTTTTGATAGAAGAAAACTCGTTCGTTTCTCGCGATTTCAGCAGCACTTGGCTCAAAGTTAGTATGCCAATTTACTAAGGTAGTTTCTTGATTATCAATAAAATTGCCGTAATCCTGGTATCTAATCACAAAGTATAACATAGCACGAGCTGTCGCGCCTTTTTGTTCATCCCGTGGTTCAAAAACTCCATTGCCTAGTTTACTCCCGCCTTCGGACCAACTTGCATTACTTACCACTCCAAAAGCTAAATTTCCTCTTTTCCCATTTGCATTATCATCTGTGCTAAAAAGGTGGTGAATGTCTGCCCGCTCCGGTTCGTTTTGGTTAAACAAGCTCTGAGGCCACGTATGCTCACAGTTAAAATTTTGCGATGTTGCACCTGCTCGGGTGTTAAAAGTAGCCACTCTTCCAGTATAAACACACGTAACCTGGCCGCTTACGTTATCAATATCGCCGTACATTTTATCGCGTGCTCCATTGTATCCATAGTTTACATATCCGGCTGAAATTATGCTTTTTAGCTCATCTTTTAAATCCTGATAACTTTTGTTGAATGTGGCGTCGTAATACGTATCGGTATATCGTCCATTTCCCTTTAAGTCAATGCGATGCTCACTACCATCACTTAGACTAAAAATAAGTTCAGAGTTGTAGACTACATTATGTCTTGGAGCAAAAGTCACCCTGATTTTCTGAGACTTATTAGGCTCTATCACATTGTTTGTAAGAGGTTTATATGTAAAACCATCATTGTAAATTACTATTTCAGAGACAGTCAAATTCGTGCTGGTAATATTAGTTACGTCTACTCCTACTTCTTTGGATTCATTAGTAAAAACATCCCCAAAATTCACAGCTGAACTTGAAAGGGTTACCTGCGAAAATGCTGAGATAGAAAGGAAACAAAGCAAATAACTGATAATTCTCACGCTGCAAAAGTACTGTGTAAACCAACATGAAAACACTTCATTTAGAATTAGATTATTTACCGTCTATTTCCAAGTTATTCGCATTTGTACCTAGAACAATATATTCCTAAAGCTACATTTGCACCATGTTATCAGAATTATCCGCCATCAGTCCCGTTGACGGACGATATAGAAGTAAAGTGGAAGCCTTAGCTCCCTATTTTTCGGAATACGCACTGTTTAAATACAGAGTATGGGTAGAAATTGAATACTTTATTGCACTTTCAGATTTAGGTTTACCACAATTT
>JBEAPG010000245.1:0-3931 GCA_041164545.1 Bacteroidota bacterium | reverse complement strand
GTTGATTGGTTTTACACATTATTAATTCTAGCAGCCAAACGTGCGGGCATCAAAGAAATAATAATGTGTAAAACCAATCAACGCGATTTATTGGATATCAATCCAGCGTACATTGCTGATTTACAATTCCATTTTGTAGATAAAATGAGCGAGGTACTAGAACACGCATTATTACAAGAAAAAGTAAGTGATGCTATTGAGTGGACGTTGGAAGAAATGAAAGTAGTGACAGATAAGTAGGCGATTTTAAATAAATATGAAATGGAATAAGTTAGCTTATTCCATTTTTTTTATCCAAGCGGCAATGTCCCAAATTACTTGCTGGCTTACATTATTGGGTAAAAAATAGTCGTTTGGCCCAGGATGTTCTGCCTCGGTAGGCGTAAACAGATGCGTTAACCCTGGGTAGCTTTTCATCTGTACATTGGGTTGATTGCCAACTCCTTCTACCCACAAATTGTAATCTACCATCGTAATTTGGTAGTCTTTTTCGCCTTGCAGAATTAAGAATGGAATTTTGGTGTTTTGTTGTACTTGCTCTACTGGATTATAGTCGGCAACTCCCTTCCACCACAAACCCGGCCAATAGGCTAAAAGAGCTTCTGCAGAAGTAGTATCGGTAAAATTACCTTTTCTAATATTCTCTGCTTTTGCAATATTCTCATCAACTATTTTTTGTTCTTCTTTGGTTACTTCACCATCCCACGCTGTGAGGTAATGCATTTGGTACTCAATCAAGTCTTCTAACCTTCGGGCATTGGCAGAAAAAAGGATTGCTCCTTTTAACCCAGTTATAGAATCGGCAATGAGCGGCATTGCATATGCACCTAAGCTATGTCCTAGGATATAGTATTTTCCAAAGTGCAATGACGTGTCGCTGGCTAGTACATTGTAAGCAGCTACGGCATCGTTTATGGTTTCATCATACAAATCGAATTGCTTATTTATTAATTCAGGATAAAGTTTAAAACGCTTGTCATACCTATAACTCGCAATTCCATTGGCTGCTAAGCCTAGGGCAACATCATAAAATACCTTATTCGCACCTATGGTTTCATCTTTATCATTTGGGCCAGAGCCGTGTACTAAAATTACAAGCGGACAATTATTACACTCTGCGGGCACCATCAACTCACCAGATAGCATAAAGCCATCACTCATAAAATTGATAAACTTCTTACCCAATCGTAAATCTTGTCCATATTTTGGTGGTGCATAACCCATCTGGCTGATAAACAATCCATTAATCTTACCTTTTTCATCTTCCGAAAGTACCATTTTAAGAGCTACAAGCTCAAACTTTAGGGTTGCAGTTTGTCGCATACTTTCATCCATAGCTTCTTTTTTTACATCAACTATAGAAACCAATTTTCCGCCACTTGATTCAATTTGTTCCCATAATGACTGCAACTGCTGTTTGGGCACTTTTTCTTTCATAGTAGCATCAAAACAACGGTAAATTTTATTGTATTTATGTTTTGCTAAGTTCCAACTTACGCGCTCGATAGTGGTTTGTGCGCAAAGATTTAATAGAAGAGTAAAAGAAAGAAGCGTGGTAAACAATCGCATAGAGTAGGTAAAGAAAGGTTAAATCTTTGAAAACTAGAAATTTGGTTTGTCGTACTTACGCAAAAGCTTGACAAAAACCTCCATATCGTTGGGGTACGGTGCAATGATGTGCAAAGGCTCTTCGTTTAGTCCGGGCAATTCGAGCGAATAGGCGTGAAGTACAAACCTAGCTATCATAGGACTTTCTTCATCGGTTTTATTGGTAGTAAAATTGCGTTTAAGCTTGCTCAAATAGGGCAGCTTTCCTCCATAAACCGTGTCTGCTGTAATAGAGGCATGCTGAGATGCTAAGTGCAACCGTATTTGATGCTGCCTACCTGTAATTGGTTCGCAAGCTACCAGAGTGTAATGGCCAAAATTTTCGATACTATTGATGGACGTCGTGCTTGGTTTTCCTTTTTGGTGATTGATAGCGGCTCTACCACTCCGAGTGGTAATAAGCGGTAAGTTAATGGTCAGATTTTCAAAAGTGTGCACCCCGTCTACAACAGCGTGATATAGCTTTTTCACCTTTCTTTTTTCGAATGTTTTTGATGCTTGAATATAAGCTTGCTTATGCTTTGAAATGAGTAAGACTCCACTGGTATCCTTATCAATTCTATGACACAGCTGATATTCTTCATTAATGCTCTTTACTAGCTCAATTATCGAAATTGCTTCGCCTAATCGTTCATGCAAACTTGAAATACCCGCAGGTTTATTAATGGCCAAAAAATCATCATTCTCGAAAACAATATTTTGCTTTATCCTAAATGTTTTCATTCCGATAAAAATCCTGCTAAATCACGCACCGTCAATGTTTGTTGACTTCCATCTTGGAGATTTTTTAGCGTTAATTCTCCAGTTTCAAGTTCCTTTTCACCAATAACAATTACAAAATTCACGCCTTTCTTATTTGCAAAGTCCAACTGCTTATTTATACGTTTCAAATCCGGATACACAATTGTAGCTATTCCGTATTCACGTAAACGTTTTGCTACGTCCATACCATATATTTGAGTAGGCTTGTCAAAATGACAAATTAAAACGGTATTAGTATGTACCATATCTGACGGCCATAGACTTTGTGCTTCAAAAATTTCGTAAATACGATCTATACCAAACGAAATTCCGACCCCAGAAACGCCGGACAAACCAAAAACCCCTGTTAAATCATCGTATCTACCGCCACCCGAAATACTTCCAATTCCACTATCCAGTACCACTGCCTCAAAAATGCAACCTGTATAGTAGTCTAAACCCCGTGCTAGGCTTAAATCTAATTCAACATTTATCTGTAAGTCCGCTTTTTCTAGGTAGTCTAAAATTTCGGAAAGAGCATCAATAGCCACTTGCGCAATCGCATTATTATTAAACGCTTTGGCGTAGGACTCAAGGTTTGCCCTATCTAGGGTTGAATTTCCGATTATTTCAAAAAGCTGATTGCATTTTACTTCATCCACTCCTAGATCTGCCAATTCTGTTATTACTCCCTCTTTGCCAATTTTATCAAGCTTATCGAGAGTCGAGGTAAATCTTCCAACGGGAAAATCCAATTGTAACTCATCAACCAATGCTTCCAAAAACTTACGGTGGTTTATTTTCAGAACCGCTTTATTGAGGCCTAACGCTTTAAATACATCATTATAGATACAAATCAAATCTGCTTCGTGTAGCAAAGAATCAGAACCAATACAGTCTGCATCGCATTGCGTAAACTCCCTAAATCTGCCCCGTTGTGGTCTATCTGCTCTCCACACCGGTTGTATTTGATATCTTCTAAATGGGAATGTAATCTCATTTCTATGTTGCACGACAAAGCGAGCAAAAGGAACCGTAAGGTCATACCTTAACCCAAGTTTTGAATCAGCCGGTATCCATCGATTAGGAAAAAGTTCTTTCACTTTTGCAGCCTCCTCTTTATTTAGCTCTTGAGTAAGCTCTTTATTACTTCTAATTTTGTAAAGCAACTTATCCCCTTCTTCGCCATATTTACCTGTAAGCATATCCAAATTTTCTAGGGCAGGTGTCTCCAATGGCTCAAAACCATATTGAATAAAAATATCCTTGATAGTACGCAGCAAGTAATTTCGCTTACGCATAACGTCGGGTCCAAAATCACGAGTTCCTTGTGGGTTCGAAGGCTTTTGCATTGGGGCAAATGTAACTGAGAGTAGAAAATATTAAATTATATCCTGCATTTAATTAGCCATTTTATTTTCGTTTAATTTGCATTTAGGATTAAAAGCGAAAAACAATACACCTTCGTGGAGCATAATTACTCATTTTTTATGTTTTTTGTATTGCTACGGTAATATAAATTATTACTTTTGCAGTCCTTTAAAAACAAAGGGCTTTGTAATTTGAGTCGCAAACCAAAGTG
>JBEAPG010000244.1:0-3956 GCA_041164545.1 Bacteroidota bacterium | reverse complement strand
TGCATGGCGCCTGGATATACCAAATGCGTTAGCCCCAATTGTTTAATTCTGCGCAATCGTTGAAATTCGGGAAGCTGAATGCAATCAAAGAGAATCTCATGATTAATCGTTATGAATCCGTAAATAGGATCGTTTATTATTTTCTTTTTATTCAAAAATGAAATAAAATATTGTTTTAAGAGTTGATTTATTACTTGCTTTGCACGCTCAGAAAATCAAATATTTCTTTGCGTATGCAAAGGTTATCCAAATAAATTACAATTACGAAATACCCTATATGAACGAATTAAAAATACTGTGGGCAGATGACGAAATAGAACACTTAAAAGCTCATTTGTTTTTTTTGGAGGAGAAAGGTTTTGATGTTACAACGGTAACTAATGGTCTAGATGCTATTGAAAAGGTGAAGATGGAGCATTACGACTTGGTTTTTCTAGACGAAAATATGCCTGGAATTTCTGGTTTGGAGACACTAAAGCAGATTAAAGAAATAGAAGGAAATGTACCTATCGTAATGATTACTAAAAGCGAGGAAGAGCATATTATGGAAGATGCAATAGGTTCTAAGATTGCAGACTATCTTATAAAACCTGTAAATCCGCGTCAAATACTATCTACCATTAAGAAACTTACAGACAACAAACGTTTGGTTACGGAAAGTGTTACCCAACGCTACCAGCAAGATTTTAGAAACATTGGAATGGCCTTTATGGACCATTTAGATTGGCCAAAATGGAAGGAACTGTACAAAAAGTTAATTTATTGGGAGATAGAGATGGACGGTTCTGACGAAACCGGAATGGAAGAAATTTTAAGCACACAAAAGGCGGATGGAAACAGGGAGTTTAGCAAATACATAGAAAAGAACTATATTGATTTTATAAAATATTCCAACCAAACGGATGACACTCCAATTATGTCCCATACTTTGATGAATAGGGGCATCTTACCTAATAAAGTAAAAGGAAAACCATTTTTCTTGTTGGTACTTGATAATCTTAGGTTTGACCAATGGAAAACGATACAGAAGGAAATAAGCAATTACTATAGAACTACGAAAGAAGATTTGTACTTAAGTATTTTGCCTACCACTACGCAATATGCTCGAAATTCTATCTTTAGTGGACTCATGCCTTTGGATATTGAGAAACGATTTCCTGATAAATGGAGCAATGACGAAGATGAAGGAGGAAAAAACAACTTTGAAGAGTTTTTCTTAAACGATCTTTTTAATCGGTTAAGAACAGGGTACGAATCAAAATACATAAAAGTAACCAACCTTAATAATGCCAAAGCTATGGTAGACCAGCTCCCTAATCTAGTTAAAGAGGAGTTTGTAACTATAGTTTATAACTTTATAGATACACTTTCGCACGCCAGAACAGATTCTAAAATTATGCGCGAGTTGGCAGAAGATGAAACTGCCTATCGGAAACTTACAATGAGCTGGTTTGAACATTCGCCGCTTTTGGATGCTATACGTTTTCTTGCTGCAAAAAAGATTAAAGTAGTGATAACAACAGATCACGGTTCAGTACGGGTAGATAATCCTATAAAAATGGTGGGAGATAAAGAGACGACTACTAATTTAAGATATAAAACAGGAAAGAAGATAAGCTATACAGCAAAAGAAGTGTTTGAGGTAGAGAAACCTACAGACGCCTTGTTACCAAAACCATATGTAAGCAGTCGCTTTATTTTTGCCAAAGAGAATGACTTTTTTGTGTATCCAAATAATTTGAATCATTATGCCAAGTATTATAAAGATACATTTCAGCACGGCGGAATTTCTATGGAAGAAATGATAATTCCACTCATCACTCTAGAACCAAAGTAGTGCAACAGCAAGTTACCATTTGTGCAAAAAGAGAGCTTGAAAAAGCAAGCTCATTGCTCAATGAAATTTTGAGGGAATCAGAGAGAAATGTAGTGCTTCTAAACGGACAATTGGGAGCAGGCAAAACGGCCTTTGTTAAGCATTTCATTTTGAATAAAAATGAAAATGTGGAAGCAGACAGCCCTACGTTTTCCATAGTAAATGACTATAATGTAAATAATGAAATAATCCATCATTTTGACTTATACCGCTTGAAAAGTATTGATGAAATTGAAGATTTTGGGTTTTGGGATTACATTGATTCAGGGAATTTATGTTTTATAGAATGGCCAGATAAAATTGCAGATTTATTGCCTCAAAATCAAGTGATAACGGTAGATATAGCCTTAACTTTGGAGCAGTGCAGAGAATTTACTTTCTATTATTAGCAGTTAGTTGTATTGGTAGGCTAAATGCTCAGGTATATGATTACAGCATTGGTCGTGAAACAGAGAAAGTAGATAGTGTTTTACAATGGATTTATGACTACGAACAGCTTGGTCCTAAGCCATATGGTTCGGCTACTCTAGAAAAAACAAGAGATTGGATAGTAGCCAAATACAAAGAGTTTGGCTATACAGAAATACAATTAGATACGTTTTACTATGCCTCTAATCAAGGTGAAAATATAATTGTTGAAAAACCAGGTCAAGATACTACACGATGGATCATTCTGGGAGCACACTATGACAGTGTAACAGAAAGTCCAGGTGCCAATGATAACGGGACAGGTGTAATAGCGTGTCTTCAAATAGCAAAAATCCTGAGAGATATTCCTTGCGAAGTGGGAATACGGTTTGTACATTTCTCTGCTGAAGAGGTAGGATTAATTGGCAGTAAAAGCTATGTAGCAAATACATTAAGTACAAATGACTTGGTAGAACTAGTGCTAAATTTAGATCAACTTGGTGGGACAAAAGGTGCTGATAATTCGTCCATATATTGCGAACGCGATGAAGATGGAAGCCCAAGTGTGAATAATGCTTTATCTCATCTAAAGACGGATACTCTGGCCAATTTGATACAGATTTATACCTCACTTAAACCAATCATTTCAAGAGCTTATTCTTCTGATTATATGTCGTTTGAAGATAGCGGTTACGTGATTACTGGGCTTTATCAAGCTAGCGATTATCCTCATTATCATACGTCAAACGATATAACAGCGAATGTAGATGTTGCTGCAACAACAGAAGTTATACGTGGCGCTCTTGCCGCAACTATGCACTTTGCAAGAAATCGCTTGCCTGTTAGTGTTGCAGAGAAACAGAATGCAGATTTTAGTGTTGTTCCAAATCCAGCAAGCAAGAACATTCGAATACATTCGAGTATAAATCAAGAATATAGATTGGAGATATCGAATGCTTTGGGACAAAGAGTATTCGTAAGTTCGGCTTTTACCAGTGACTTGGTAGATGTATCTAACTTAGAAAATGGGCTTTACTTCACAGCAATTTATGACCAAGCTAAGTTAGTACATCAATCAAAGCTTATTATTGCAGCTGATTAAGCGATTTTGTTCCCTTTTCATTCAATTTAAAAAATCAAAAAAGCGGGATGAATCGTTGTAATTTTTAAGAAAATTTTAGAATAAATGGAATATACCTGCTGGGGAGCGGCAAGACAAGTAACTGGAAGTATGCATATGCTTCAGTTAGATTCAGGTTACACTATTTTAGTAGATTGTGGTATAGATTACGAAGACAAGCTCAATGAAGAAAGAAATGCGCGTTTTCCGTTTGACGTAAAACAAGTTGATGTACTTATTCTTACCCACGCTCACATTGATCACAGTGGAAACATACCCAATTTAGTAAGACAGGGTTTTAAGGGTGAAATAATTTGCACAGAGCCAACGGCATATCTTCTTGATAAACTGTGGACAGACTCTGTAAATATTCAAAATTCGGAAAAAAATAGAAAAGGCGGTAGAGTTAAATTGTATGGTTATCAAGATGTTAGAGTAGCTGGAGAGCAAATACTTACCTTGCCTTTTTATAAAAAGTTTAACTTAACTGATGATATTCAAATTGAGTTTTACGAAGCAGGTCACATTATAGGTGCGGCAAGTGTTATCATT
>JBEAPG010000243.1:0-3973 GCA_041164545.1 Bacteroidota bacterium | reverse complement strand
GTACACCTCTATAAATGGAGTTAAAACTGTTTTCTTTTATATGTATAATTTCGTTTACGCTATAATCGATACTATTGTCAAATGAGTATTTCTCTACGTAAGTTTCATCGTCTGAATAGATTGTGACTTTATCAGCAGGTAGATGGTAAAGATGTGCTCCATCGTAATAAATAAATATATTACCATCTATGAGTAGATCAATTATTAGGTTTCTTTTAAAAGTACTTACATCTTGAAAAGGATTTGGCTCCTTATTCAAAAGTAAATCTAACCTAGATCTACGCATGTTTTTTATGATGTTATTAACTCCTACTATTTGTTCACCTACTGTGAAAGGAATTTCAGAAACATCGTCAACAATCATGTTTACAGCACGATTAACTATTTCTAGTTGTTCATATGCATTTCTATAATTAGTAGGAATTTCACGAGAATCAATAGTTATTCCCTCTTCACGGGAAATAACATATTGAGCAGGATTAAGTTTTTCCTCTCGTCTTCCTAAAAACCTGTCATACCATGCCATATTTGTCTCTCTGTTTCTCGACCCAATTTCTTTGTTTCTCTGCTGTAGTCAATTTGGGTCGTTTTCCATAAATTGAGTGTAGTCGTAAATGATGAGCATGGCAGAGAGTTGCTGCAGCGTTATAGACTTTATCGTAGTTTTCATCAATAAAGACTTCACGAATCTCTAGTATGTCTTGTTCATTCTTAATAATAATATTTTTCTTTTTTAGCCAAGTTTCTAGTAGTTCGGTTAGTCCGTAATAATGATGAAAATCTAAGTTCTCAGTACTGCCGCATATATAGCAATTATTTGCTTTTCTATATTTTGATTTAGCCTTGTCTCTTACGTATTTAACTAAATCTCTTTTGAAGTTCATATTTATACTCTTAATTAGAATTATACCAAAAAGTCACATCTGATGTCAAGAACTGTTTTTTATTAGGTATTGTCAAAACGTAGTCGCTGAAGTTTCGAATGTATAAAGAGCGTATCGTAAAGCATCTGCCATGTGAGATGACATGTCATGTTTTGGCTTTTCTTTTAATAGGTTAGGGTTTGGATCCCATTGATACTGATCTAATGATATCATCACATGTTTGCATTTTTGGTCTACAATAAGTTTATTATTTTCTACTATTCCTGCAACATGACCGATACCGTCAAGTACAGATTTCTTTGCGTTAATAGTAGTAATGTCATAGTTTTGTGCAAAATCAAAACGAGTTTGCTGAGCTGCAGAGTCAATGTATATCCAATCAATATTCCATTTATCAATCATTCCTCTGATTACTGCAGCGTGTTGTTCGGTTGTTCTTTCTGCATCGAGATATTCATCAAGCAAGTAGTATTTTTCTTCATCCCAGTCATAGGCAATAACACAGAAAGCTGTTGGATCTTTATAACCAACGTCAAGTCCTGCAAAGACATCCATTTTTGAAGTATCAAATTGTGTTAAATCTGCAGTACATTCTTCATGATTAAATGCCCAGATTTGTCCTTCAAATACATTAAAGTCTGCAAGATATTCTTGTGCAAACTCATTTTGTGACATTGTTTTCTTTGCTTCTTTAATATCATCTTCTGATACACGAGGATTTTCATGATAAGTGGCTTTTATACTACACCATTCTGGAAATTCATCTGACCAACCTCTGTAATAAAACTCTGCAAAGTAATTATTTCTTCCACGAGGTGTAGAAATAAAAATTGCTTTAGAATTTTCTTTATCGAGCGTTGGCCGAAGTGCCACATTAAAAGCGTCTTTGCCATCTGTAAGTGCAGCCTCGTCGAAGATGATTAAATCGTAAGAACGACCAACAACAGAGTCTACCTGGTTGATAGAACCCATTCTAATTGTTGATTGATTTGAAAGTTCGATAACTTTATCTTTTGCATTATCTCTTGTAACTTCTAAATCAAAATGTTTAATAAGATTTCTCTGTAAGTCAAATGAGATTTGAGATAAAGAATAGTTTGGGGACATCAGTAGCACGTGTGAGTTTGGTACTAAACAAACCAATTGTCCTATGATATTTGAAATATATGTCTTGCCTTGGCGACGAGAGACCGCCGCACAGACAAAACGATACTTAGGGTTATTAATTGCATTAATGATCGCCGTTTGGGAGGAATTAGGATTTATTCCTAATAATTCTAGATACCCTTCAATGGGTAGTTTAATGAAACGATTCTCAGGATTTAAGTCCATGAGATAGTCGTGTACAATGTCTGTACGGCTTATCTCGATCAATGTAAAGTCTCTTTGTTAAATAAGTTAAAAGGGTCGTCGGAATCAAAAAGTCCGTATTCTTTAGTAAGTTGTAGCATATATAAATACGCACTACAAAGTTCTGCCATATTCTCTTCACGAGTTGTTAAAGTTATACCTGCTACTTCTCTTTGCTTAAGCCGAGTAAGAATATCTTCTGCTTGTAGGCATATGCCTTCTAGCCAAGCTAATCTTTTGTCTATAACTTTTGGTATCATCTTTTCCTTCTTTTGATTCCACGAACATATTTCTGGGATTTAGGTGGCATTTTCTTACGCTTACCTTTCCCAGCCCATAAAAATTTATCAGCCCAGTATGCTGGCGACTTTTTACCCCTTGCAATATTCTTACGATGTCTTGCTTTAAAGGATTTTCTAGCCTCTGGACTGTAATTGTGCCCCATACCTTGGGCACCGAAGCGAATAACTTTAATTTTGCCATTCACTTTTGTAGCAACCACAGCTTTTTTAGTAGGGTGCTTTGGAGTCATCTTAGGCTTATTTAGCCTCGTTAGACCCGCTTTTTTTAGTCTTGCTTTTTCGCTTGCTGTTAGTGCCATTTAAAATAATATTCACGACTCTATTAAGTCGTCCTGCTTTCATAAATTTATGAAAGTCACTATGTAATATTTTTATCTTCCGCGTCTCGGTAAAATTCGACCTGCACCCTTCTTACTAAATGTCGCTGATTTAGGAGTTACTGTCTTGCCGAATCTAGGACCGATAGCTTTTGGAGCTGCGCCATAAAAACCACCTGGTGTGGTCATTGGAGACTTAGTATTTACGTAAGTTCCTGCTGCAGCGTTAAGGTCTCTAGTGAGTCCTCTTTTTAATACGTGTTTTCTTAGTTTAGATGTTCCATGAATACTTGGTCCAACTAAAAATCCGCCTTGTCTTGCCATTTTATTGTCCTATGCTTTCTAAAAGCTCTTGGCATTGCTGCCCATTTTTTAATCTATCTCGTATTTGTCGAGATATATGTAACCTGTGTTCTATTGCGTGTTTAAATTTGTTAGATAAGTCTAACACATGTAAGATTTCACTTACAATTTCGTATTTGTTCATATGCCTACTTTTTCTTTCGGCTTCCCCGTTTTTTAAAAGTTCTTACAAAGGTTGGTTTACCACCAACTCCTTGCGCTTTACTTCGTTTGCGGCGAACTGCCGACCTTTTCTCTGCTGCTGACATTTTTGATGCTACGCGAGCAGGGACACATTTCGGGTAACCACCTCTAGCAGTTCTTGCTTTAGGTCTACCACATGGTTGGTATTTTCCTTTCTTTTTAGGTCGGCTAATATCCACCCATTTTTCTTTAAACCATTTAGTAAGTCCGCCTCTAGGTTTAGCCATCTCCTTCAAGTCCGTTCGACAAATAATTTGCCGCTGAGACTACTTCATACTCTGAGATTGCTAGTTTATTTGTCCACCACGTTGGTAAACTTTGTTCTGGGTCTACATTATCAAGAATCATCTGACAATGAGACATGATTGTTTTGCAAGCATTTATTGCTGAAGCTCCATCAGTATGACCATCTTTTTCGATCATTCTGAATTTGCCATCTTTTGTTAAGATTGCTTTCATTTTCTTTTTCCCATGCGATATTTACCGCCTCTTGCTTTATAAGTTTTTACTAACCATCCATTTGCATATGCGCTTGGATAGACTTTAAATTTTCGTTTTGCTTCAGCTTTTACTG
>JBEAPG010000242.1:0-3999 GCA_041164545.1 Bacteroidota bacterium | reverse complement strand
TTTTACTCCGGATGCTGCTACACGATATTTCCATTTATCCGATACATTTCCATAGCCTATCGCCATATTTTTTTCATTCTGACTGCTTCCGCTCACATTCACCTCTATGGCCGGAGAAGCCCCTTCTGTTTTCAGATTTATTCCAGTACCAATGTTTGCACTTCCGGCAAAATAGTTGGGTGGTTCCTTAAAACTTGCACTGCTAAACAAGGCTGCGTCTAGTAAATTCAAATCCATAGTGCCATTCATACTGCTTTGTATGTTTTGACCATCTATAAAAATGGGGATATTATACGTTCCCAATCCTTTATAACTTGGCGTGCTCAGGCCGCTCGCTCCCGTAGATCTTATGAAAATACCTGTCTGTTTTTGTAGTAATTGGGCATAACTTTGATTGGGATTCACCTTGGTAAAAGCTTGCGTGAAGGCTTGCAGCTTTTGCTCGTTATTGAAAACAACTACCTGCGCAGAGTCTATAACCGTAGCTTCGGTAACTTGCGCTCGTGCTGCAAAACCTGCTAGGATGCAAGAAGCAAGAACTGCTATTTTTATAGGTTGGCACATGTGTTATTTCCTCTCTAACAAACCAAAACCTTAAGAAATAAAAAAATAAAAGACAGTATGCCTGACTCTTATTGCTTTTTTTCCCGAAAGCTGATAAGTATTATAATGCTAAAAGTAGGTCTTCTGACTCGGTTCTGTGGGGTGATTTGCCTTCCCATTCGCCGCAGCGAACAGTGGATTATGTGATAAATCAACCTTAAAAAAGAACCTTACAGCTGCGGGTACAGTGGAGGATTTTCACCTCGCTTCCCTTACACTTAAAGCAATGCAAATGTACAGGACTTTTAAGATGATACTGCACACATTCTGCACATAAAGTTATTATTAAACTTTAGACCAACTCATTTTAAGCAAAAACTTGAAGTATATTTTTAGCCAAAAAATGTAGGTTTGCGGTAAAATTATGGCAACCACACAAGATTTATCAAGAGGTATGTTCATTCGCTACAACGGGCAGTTATGCCAAGTGGTGGACTACCAACATACTATGCCTGGTAAAGGCGGAGCTTTTTATCAGGTAAAGATGAAAAATGCAATCACAGGCAAATCAATGGAAAACCGATTTAGAAGCGGCGAAACTATTGACGATGTGCGTGTAGAGCAAAAAGAAATGCAGTATCTGTATAAAGATGGGGATAATTTAGTATTAATGAATACCGAAACGTTCGAACAAGTTTCAATACCTGAAACTATGTTGGGAGACGCTATGAAATTCATAAAAGAGGAAATGATGCTGCAAGTTTATTTTGATGATGGAAACCCAGTAATGGCAGATGCACCAAACCACGTTGTACTAGAAATTACCTATTCGGAACCAGGTATAAAAGGCGATACGGCCAACAACCCACTAAAACCAGCAACATTGGAAACGGGAGCTATTGTAAACGTACCTTTGTTTGTAGAAACAGGTGAAAAAATAAAAGTAGATACTCGCACGGGCGATTACATAGAACGAGCTAAATAAGTTTAGAAATAAACGCATAAATAAAAAAGGAGGGCAAAACCCTCCTTTTTTATTTCATTATTTAGCGATTTATAATATTTGAAGAAGCAGGTAGATTAATAGTATAAAGACCAAAACACCAAGCAGCCAATCTAAACCCGGTACTAATCGAGTTAGGAGCGACAAGATTAATAGCACCAAAATGATGATTAATATTAATCTTACCATTGCGTCATCCGTTGTTTTTTGTACCTTTAGTGTATCCAGTTTTTTCTTGGTTTTTGCAATCATCGACTTTTCAATCACCTTCTGAATTCCATTTTTTACAGGCGTTTTCATTTCTATTCTCGAGGTAGTTTCAGCGCTTTTTCCAAAGCTCTCGAAGTAGAAATTCCTTTTTCTGAAAAAGTAACTATTTCATTATTAATCTCCTTTACTTCATTTGCTGCAATCACTTCTGCTTTATCTGCGTTTTGCACTTCCTCAGCCACAATAATGTTATTGGTAACCGTTTCTTCCTTCAATTTTATAATCGGTTTTACTGGTTTTTCAACATTTTTAGCAACGTGATTCGTTTTTACTCTTCGCGTCAAATTGCCATATCTTGCTTGAGAACAAGCACTGAATAACAAAACAATAACTAACGCACTTCCTAAGATAGATTTATTTAATTTCATTTGCATAATTTTTATAAAAAGTAATGCAAGTTCTAAATTCAGACGAAAATTTTTTAGGAATTACCGAAGAAAATCTTTCCGCATACGAAACAAGTAAGGTTGTAATTCAGCAGCTACCTTACGAATATACCTCATCTTACAAGCAAGGTAGCGACAAAGGCCCCGCTGCCATTTTAGCCAACTCTCATTTTGTTGAGTTTTACGACGCAGAACTCAACGACGAAGCCTACAAAAAGTGTGGCATTGCCTGTGTAGAAGCTACTAATTTTGATGGTATAACCAATGAAGCTGCCATTGAATTAATCAGCAACGAAACCCAAAAACATTTAGCCAATGATAAGTTTCTGGTTAGTCTGGGTGCGGAACATACTGTTACCTATGGCATTTTTAAGGCATTTAAAGAAAAATATAGTGATATAGGCATTTTACAACTCGATGCACATAGCGACTTACGCCAAGAATACCACGGCAATAAATGGTCTCATGCTAGTGTAATGGCTCGCATAAATGAACTAAATGTGCCTATTTTTCAATTGGGAATACGAGCACAATGTATTGAAGAGTCCCAACTTATGAAAGCCTCTCCAAACATACATTGCTGGTATGGCCACCAAGTTTGGGATAATGAGGTTTGGATGTATGAAATAGTGTCTCGATTACCAAAAACACTTTATATAACCATAGACACAGATGGTTTTGACCCAAGTATATGCCCAAGCGTAGGTACCGCAGAACCAGGAGGATTATTGTGGTATCCAACCTTAAAATTCCTAAAAAAAGTATTTAAAAAATGTGATGTAAAAGGATTTGATATTGTAGAGCTTAATCCGGCTACAGAAGATGATCTTACTGCATATACTATGGCGCAATTGTGCTATAAGCTCATTGGTTATAAATTCAGTCTATAAACTTACCTAACTTTGCCCGCTTATAAATAACAATGCAAGTTTACTTTGACAATGCCGCTACCACTCCGATGGATATTCAAGTAATTGATAAAATGACGGAGGTAATGAAAGAAGTATATGGCAATGCCTCTGCCATTCACGCATACGGAAGAAAAGCGCGTGCCGTAGTAGAAATGGCACGAAAAGAAATCGCTCAAATTTTAAATTGCGAAAGCAACGAATTGGTTTTTACGGGAAGTGGTACTGAGGCAGATAATATGGCGCTGAGATGCGGAGTAAACGATTTGGGGATTACCCATATCATTACAAGTGCCATTGAACACAAAGCGGTATTAGACACCGCTAAAGAGTTACACGACAAAGGCTTAGCCGAAATGCATTTAGTAAATTTGGATGTATATGGTAGAGCTGATTTAACGCATTTAGCAGAATTAGCCTCTAAATACAAAGGAGCTTTAATCAGTTTAATGCACGCTAACAATGAGATTGGAACCATAAATGATATTAAGGCCATTGGTAAAATTGCACGAGAAAATGAATGTTATTTCCATACAGATACAGTTCAAACCATCGGACATTACGCTATCGATTTAAAAGCTTTGGATGTTGATTTCATAACTTGTTCTGCCCACAAATTTCACGGACCAAAAGGCGTAGGTTTTTTGTATAAAAACAAGGCATTAAAAATTAGACCAATAGTTACCGGAGGCGGTCAAGAAAGTAAAATGCGCGCAGGCACTGAAAATGTAACGGGCATAGCAGGTTTGGCAAAAGCACTGGTAGTAGCATCTCGAAATATAGATGTAAAAATAGATACGGTAGTACGCATCAAAAACTACTTCATAGAACAACTAAAAGCAAAGGTACCCGGAGTATGTTTTAATGGGGATACCAGTTTTGAGGGCGG
>JBEAPG010000241.1:0-4000 GCA_041164545.1 Bacteroidota bacterium | reverse complement strand
CCAAAAAAACAAAACAGAGTTATTCTGGGAAACTGCATCAGAAATAAATAATGAAAAGTTTGAAATTGAACGAAGTTTGAATTCTTTTGACTTCGAAAAAATTGGAGAGATTAAAGGCAGCGGCAACTCAAACGAGAACGTAAGATATTCGTTTGACGATTTAAATATTCAAGGTTTACCAGAAAAAGTGTATTACAGATTAAAGCAAATTGACTTTGATGGAAAACACCAGTTCTCAAATATTGTCTTGGTTAAGAAAATGTATAATCCCTACGAAGACATCTCCGTTAAATATAATTCAAGCACCCAAATTGTTCGCGTTTCATTAAATAACCCTGAATTTGCTTCCTACGGGATTGGAATATATGATTTGAATGGAGAGCAAGTAATTCAAGCAAACACAGAAGCAACTTACCTCGATATTTCTACGAGCGACTTGGCAAAAGGGATGTACATTGTACGAGTAGAATCAGCAGAGCAACCTGGTGCGAAATATCAGAAAATAGTAATTCAGTGAGACGATTGTTTTACAACCGCTCGCAAGTGGTTAATTCAGGTTATGTACTTGTAAATTATATACTTAAAGTTCATTATGTAGATTAAGGAATATAAACAATAGCAGACAGAGGTATACATATACTCAAGTTATGGGCAAGTTTAACAGACTATACTGCTTTGGGGTCTTCGTCACGAGACCCCAAAGGCATATTTAGTGGACACCTATTATCCTATTGAAAAAGCGACACAAGAATGAAAAAATAATAAATGCAAACCGAGCCAAATCTATAAAAACCATATCGTGGTTAAAATTTGTTTGAAGATAAAACACCCCTCCCCGATTTTGTGGCTTAATCAAATTTGAGGCTGGTTTGTTCGACAATAAAACACACCCCGAAAAACAACAAATCTCTGATTTGGTAGTTTTTCGGGTGTGTATAAGACAGATTTTAAGAGCGTTAGATAATTACCAACACCCAATTAACTAAACATAATCCACCACTCGCTCCATTTTCATCCCTCTACTACCTTTTACTAAAAAAGCAGCTTTGGTGAATTTTTGAGACGTTATAGCTTGGCCTAAATCCTCCATCGATTGAAATGTTGTTATTCCGCAATTCTGCGAAACAGCAGCAAAATGGTCTCCTAGCAAATAGATATTTTTAAATCCTAAATCTACAATCCATTGTAATAGAGCATTATGCTCTTGTTCTGCTGCCTCGCCCATTTCAAACATATCGCCCAAAACCAAAACCTTAGTTTCCTGTGGCATTTTACCAAAGTTTTCTATGGCTTTTTGCATACTACTTGGGTTGGCATTATAGGCATCTAGCCAAATTAAATTACTGTCTCTTTCTATAATCTGGGAGCGATTATTATCGGGGAAGTAGCCTTCAATTCCTGCAATTATATCCACCGTTTCAACCTTAAAATATTCGCCTATGGTAATGGCTGTCAGTATATTATCTAAATTGTAATCACCCATCAGGCTAGATGTAACTTGATTGTTTTTATACTCAAACTGTATGGATGGAACTACACGATGGTTATCAAACTCATTTTTAGTGTACGGAACTTTTGCGTCCAAGCCTCGGCTCATTCTCCCTAGATGTTCGTCATCCTCGTTTACAAAGGCTATTCCTTTGTGTTTTTTTAGCCAAGCATATAGTTCGCTTTCTTCTTTGGCCACCGCTTCTAGCGTTCCAAATCCTTCCAAGTGCTCTTTACCGATATTCGTAATCAAACCAAAATTGGGTTCGGTTATTTTACATAAATCTGCTATTTCACCGGGATTGTTGGTGCCCAATTCTATAATCGCCATTTCACAATCTTGCGGAATTTGTAATAAAGTGATAGGCAAACCAATATGATTGTTAAAATTTCCTTGGGTGCAATGCGTTTTATATTTTTTGCTTAGCACCGAAAACATTAGATTCTTTGTAGTGGTTTTTCCATTGCTTCCGCAAACAGCGATAACTGGAATATCAAAGCATTTTCGATGAAAATTAGCTACTTCTTGAAAGTAAGTAAGTACATCTTGGACTAAAATTAGTCTGCTATCGTTTCCCACTTCTTCATCTATTACTGCGTATTTAGCTCCTTTTTCAAGCGCTTGCAGTGCAAATTCATTTCCATTAAAATTAGCTCCTTTCAATGCGAAAAAAATACCTCCTTCGGCAATATTGCGCGAGTCAGTGCTGAATTTGAATCCACACTCAATAAAGAGATTGTAAAATTTAATGGTATCCACGGTAAATGTAACTTTAGTACGCAACAAAAGTGGTACATTAGTGGTCTTATATCAAAATATGTTTATGAAAAAGCTTGCCTTACTGTCTATTATAGTGCTTTTTTCCTCAATTGGGAAAGCTCAGTATTTCAAAATATCTTTTGATCCACTTTTTAAAGATGTCAATGGTAATGAAATGTCTTTAGCTTTGGCAGGAGGTTTAAACTATCCTCAGTTTTCTAATTTAGATTTGAACAACGACGGCAAATTAGACCTTTTTGTGTACGATAGGGCTGGAGATAAGGTACTTACATTTATTTCACGAACAAGATCCACAGTCATTCAATATGAATATGCACCAGAGTATGAAGAGTTTTTTCCGAAGGGACAAGAATTTATGCGCTTAAAAGACTTTAATAATGACGGTAAGCCAGACCTGTGGTTTTATAACGGAGACTCAATTGTAATTTATCGAAATGCAACCAACGGTTTGCCAAATTTTGTGAGACAGGCATCGTTGTATGCGCACGACAAAGTGGCAAATAATGCTACTTTCCCAAATAAAAAAGTAAATCAAGTTACCGGGTGCTTGCCAGGAATTGAAGATTTGGATGGAGATGGAGATATTGATGTGGTAACTAACCTCAATTCTGTTGGATCAGCAATGGTACTCTATTGTAACAATACGATTGATTCAAGTAAAAACATTAACGATATTTCATTCATGATTCCTGATAAATGTTATGGTGGAATAGATGAGAAAAATTATCAAATGATAATAAATGCACCTTGTTTGTACTACGAAGCGTATAAGCAGAAAAAGCATTTTGCCACCAAAACAATTCTGTTTTTTGATAATGATGATGACGGCGACTACGACTTATTTTATGGTAGTTCAGAGAAATTATCTAACCCTATTTACTATTTCGAAAACGGCAGAGCAGACTTAGGTGATTATTATAAGGATACATTTATATCTATAGATACGGCCTATTTTACTCAAACAGTTGAAAATTTAATTCCAACAGCACCCGCTATGTCTTTGGTTGACATCGATTTAGATGGAGAAATGGATTTAATTTTAAGCACTAACGAAACAGTTACAACTTCTTATCCGATCCACCAAGCCAAAAACGTATTGTATTTTCATAATTCGGGTACTACGAATAAGCCCAAGTTTGATTTTGTTAAAAATGATTTTTTGGTAGGTGATATGAATGATTATGGTGCACACACTGCACCTGCATTTGCAGATATGGATGGAGATGGAGATCAGGATTTAATTATTGCTACCAATGGCGATCATTACGTTACTGCAGATGCCAATGACTATTTGATTTATTATGAAAATATAGGATCTAGTAAAGACCCCATTTTTAAGCAAGTTGCAGTTGACTTTGCATCTTTAAAACAACGCAAGTATCAAGGAGTAGTACCTACTTTGGGTGATATTGATGGAAATGGAACCATAGATTTACTCGTTGGAAGAGTGGATGGGACATTAAGCTATTTTAGTAATACGGGAACCAAAAGCAGTCCTGCGTGGACTTTTGTAAGTGATGATTATCAAAACATTGACGCAGGAGATAATGCCGCTCCAAGCTTAGCAGACCTAAATGGTGATGGACTTTTGGATTTGTTGGTTGGGAGCTATGAGGGTACAATTAAGTATTATAAAAATGTAGGAAGTACCACTAATCCTACTTTTAATCTTGAAGACGATTCGCTAGGAGGTATACTGGTAAATGAACTTATCAAGCAAACCTTACTCGG
>JBEAPG010000240.1:0-4025 GCA_041164545.1 Bacteroidota bacterium | reverse complement strand
TCACATTACCAGTATGGCCGGCACTTGGCTCAGTATTGTAAAGGGTTTTGCGGGTATGCGAGTAATAGACAACAAGCTACATTTTGCTCCTTTTATACCCGAAAAATGGGATAGGTTTACCTTTAAAATAAGATTTAGGGGTGAAGTTTTAAAAGTACGTGTAGACAAAAACGGTCTTAATATCAATGACGACAAGCTAGTTCAACCTGCTTAAAGCAAGGAGGATTTAACCCTCCCTTAATCGTTCATATCATTTTGCAAACGTCCAACGTGTAATTTATTTTTAGTGTATTTTCGTAGAAAATGAAAATCATAACGAAGCATTTCACATTCATTAACCGACTTCTTACCAAGAGGTATTTGTTTTTGCTGGTTAGTTTATGTTGTCTGATCTTCGTCCCATCATTTTTCTTTAGCACTCGCTTTCACCTGGCTGTTACTTATTTATAGGAGGCGATTACGGTAATTGGCGGAATTTATGCCATACAAGAATCTAAATTTCAGTTACAAATGGGAATTGGAATTGGCTTCTTGGTTATCATTATCAATTGGATTGGAGCATTTCAAGCCAACCCAACGCTCAACTTCTACTTCAGTTTTGTCTCGTTTATTTTCTTTTTTTGCTTCGTATCCTACAAACTCATTAACAAAGTATTTGCTATACCTCAAGTAACTTCGGGTGTACTATATGCGTCTATTATCATCTATTTGCTATTTGGTATAATTGGTGGATTTGGCTTTATGCTCATTGAAAATGCTTTTCCTAACTCACTCTCTAACTTAGAGTTAATATCATTTGCAAGTCCATCAGAATTCATCTACTACAGTTTTGTAACGCTTTCTACCTTGGGTTATGGAGATATTATTCCTATTTCGCCGCCTGCCAGATCTCTGAGTATTTTTTTAGGCATTTTAGTACCTTTATACCTTACGGTTTTAGTTGCCTTAATCGTAGGGAGATATATCTCTACTCATCACAAATAATTCTAAATTTAGAATTATTCATAGTGTTAAAAATACACTGCTATTTTTTTTGCATATTCGCAGTTATGAAGCACAGTCGGTTAATAGTTTTTGGACTAATCGCAACGATTTTCTTTGTTTCTTGTAAAAAAGCGACAAATACTTATAAAGACTCTAAGCTATATGGCTTGGCAAGTCCATTTCAGCTTCAATCTGGAACAAGTACGCTTATCTTGGCCGATTACTTTCCAGATGGAATAGTGATTGATTCCATTCAAGTGGATCAAGGTATTTCAGAAACACATAATAATGATAGTATCTCATTCTCAGTAACTCCAACCTTTACAAAACCACTATCCAACCTGGTAATTTTTGCTGAAGGAATCCCCTACTCTATCTTACTAAAAAGCCCAAAAACCAAGATTGGTATTTATCAAATAGCAAAAAGTGCTTTTAACCCTGGTGTAACACGATTAGAAATAAAAGGCGAGTTTAATAATTGGGCATTAGAATCATTGAGACAAAACGAAAGTCATTATTTCTTTGCATATAATTTAAAACCCGGCAAATACCAATACAAGCTTGTAGCGGATGGTAAAGAAATTGCAGACCCTACCAATCCAATGGAGCAAAGCAATGGAATGGGTGGCACCAATAACATTCTAGAGATAGATCAACTCCCATCCTCTGGAAATCCACTATTGAACACTGATAGTTTTTCAGCTACGGAAGTAAAACTAAAACAAAAGAATGTGACAGATGTATTTGCTTATTGGAATAACTTTAGATTGGAAACAAAGCTAAGCAATGATGAAATAAGCGTTGTAATACCTCCTTTTGCCAAGTATGAAAAACGTTCTTTTATACGCGTTTTTGGCTGTAATGCTGCCCTGACATCCAATGATATTTTAATCCCATTGGAGAAAGGAAAAGTAATTACCAACCCCGAAAAACTTACAAGTAATGATTGGCATAGCAGTACTATGTATTTTACGCTTATAGACCGATTTATGAATGGAAGCACGGCCAATGATAAACCCGTAAAAGATGAGCGAATATTACCGAAAGCCCAATATTGGGGTGGCGATGTGAAAGGAATAACCAAAAAAATAAAAGATGGATATTTCAATAAATTAGGAGTTAACACACTTTGGTTGTCGCCTATTACACAAAATCCACTGGACGCTTGGGGTCAATTTAAAGATCCGGATACAAAGTTTAGCGGCTACCACGGTTATTGGCCAATTACCTCCACCACAGTAGATTTTAGACTTGGATCGCCAGAAGAAGTAAAAGAGATGTTAGATGAAGCGCACAAAAATGGAATAAGCGTTATTCTAGACTATGTTGCCAATCATGTTCATCAACAGCATTCTGTCTACCAGCAGCATAAAGATTGGGTAACTCCACTTTACTTGCCAGATGGCAGAATGAATACAGAATTATGGGATGAACAGCGACTTACCACGTGGTTTGACACCTTTTTACCAACATTGAATTTGATGGATCAAAAGGTTACAGATTATATGGTAGACAGTGCTTTATTTTGGATAAAAGAGTATGATTTTGACGGTTTTAGACACGATGCTACAAAGCACATCCCTGAAAACTTCTGGCGAACTTTAACCAAAAAAGTGAAGCAAGTAGGCAAGAAAAAAGGGAAATACTTCTATCAAATTGGTGAGACGTATGGAACGCACGACTTGATTAATAGTTATATAAGCACCGGTATGATTGATGGTCAATTTGACTTCAATATGTATGACAATGCATTGCCCGTATTTGCAGACCCTAATGAACCTTTTTCTAGATTAACCGAATCTTTAAAGGCGAGTTTAAGCACTTATGGTTACCATCATTTAATGGGGAACATTACTGGAAATCAAGATAAACCAAGATTCATAAGCTTTGCTGATGGTAGCCTCAGTTTCGATACTCCGTGGCAAGAATACAAACGCATAGGCTGGAAAAATGAAATCAATATAAAAGATACAAACGGCTACAAAAGGTTAGCACTCTTCAATGCATTTAACGTTATTATTCCAGGTATTCCTATTATCTACTATGGTGATGAAATTGGTATGCCCGGTGCTGGTGATCCAGACAACCGCAGAATGATGAAATTTGAGGGTTTGGACAACTACCAAAATCAGTTACTAAATACGGTAACCAAGCTACTTCAAATTCGTCAAGAGAATATGGCTTTGATGTATGGCGAAACCGAAATACTGCACGAAACGGAAAATCTGTTGGTAATTCGTAGATCGTATTTTGAAAATGAGGTTATAATGATGATAAACAAGGGGTTAAAAGAAGCTGGAGCTGCTCAACAAACCAAAGACGGAAAAGAAGTATTCAATCTTTCGGCACCCCCACTCGGCTTTACAATTCAGGTAAACGGCAAAATAATTTAAAAATAAAAATTACCATATGAGAATATATATATACATCGCTTTGGCACTTATAGCGTGCAATAGCGAACCAAAAACGGATTCAAATGAGGTTGCTACTGAATTACCTAGTGAATGGGTACAAAATGCAACCATTTACGAAGTAAATCTACGTCATCATACGGCAGAAGGCAACCTAGCTGCTTTTGAAAAAGACCTTCCCAGATTGAAAGAACTAGGTGTAGATATACTTTGGATTATGCCCTTGCAACCCATAGGCAAACTAAACAGAAAAGCAGTTGGAGATACGTTTGTAGATGACATGCCAAATCCCAATTATACTAAATATTGGGGCAGTCCTTATTCCATAAGTGATTATAAAGCAGTGAATGAGCGCTATGGAAATGTTGAGGATTTTAAACGAGTGGTTGAAAAAGCGCACAGCTTAGGAATGAAGGTAATAATGGATTGGGTAGCAAATCATACTGCTTGGGATAATCCTTGGGTAACACAGCACCCAGATTGGTATACTAAAGATAGTACAGGAAAAATTACTGACCCCATTGGTTCTGATGGCAAAAAGTGGGGCTGGACGGACGTTGCAGACTTAAACTATGATAATAGGGAAATGCGCCTTGCGATGATTGATGCTCTCAAATTTTGGGTTAAAGA
>JBEAPG010000239.1:0-4061 GCA_041164545.1 Bacteroidota bacterium | reverse complement strand
TGTACAACAGGCAGGCTTATACAATGTAGATATTGCTTATAGTAGTGACGAGTCTGCGGGTGGTGGCCCCATTCAGTTGGAGCTAAATGAAGATACTTAATAAGCGGAATATATGTTTCTTCTACCGGAGATTGGAGTACCTTCCAAACCAAAAAACTAACCAATGTACCTCTTAAAAAAGGAGTGCAAATTTTTAGAATTCGGTTTGGCGGCGGTGGTTTTAATTTGGGTAAAGTAAAGTTTACTTATGCTTCTATATTGCCCTATAATCAACCAGAAGCAAATGCAGGAGAGAATGTATTGGTGGTTCAGCCAGCTAGTTCGGCCCAACTGAATGGGTCGCTAAGTACAAATGGAGGAAGCGGTAATCTAACCTATTCATGGAAACAGATTTATGGTCCTAGCACGGTAAATATCCAAAATGCAAATGCATCAATAGCAACGGTTAGTGATTTAGCAAATGGAGTGTACTTGTTTGAATTGGAAGTAGGAAATAGAGGGTACAAAGACCAAGATAGAGTGTATGTAATTTCGAGTGCAAATAACAATGTGCCTCCCAAGGTTTCACTGTATTCGCCTGCTGATAAATCAATACACCTAGAAGAGGACAGTATAACACTAATGGCCATTACATCTGACTTAATTGGTAGTGTGAAGAGCGTACATTTTTATGCCAATAATCAGTTTGTTGGAGTAGATAGTGAAGAACCATTTGAATTAAAATGGGTCCCAACCATTGGCAATTATAATCTAAGAGCTGTGGCTATTGATGATGATGAAGATTCGGCCAGCTCCCAGATTATTACGATTACCGTAAATCCAAGACCTCCATGTCGTGGCACTTCTGCAAATGGCGACTTTGATTTCAAGTTTTCGGATGACAAGAGCAATCCAACACTTACATTTATACCCAATAGAGCTGGTGTGGACAGCCCAACTTGTATACTTTACTATGGAACCAGCAGCAGTGGTTTGCCAGGTTATTTAGCAAGTCCCAATACTCCTTTCAAGCTAAATGCAGCTGAAGGTTCTACTATTTATGCCTATTATACCTATTCGCATCCTCAGGGCGGGGAAAGAAATACCGCAGACGACAAGATTGTATATAAAGTAGGAAGCTGCAAGGCAGAACCCGTTTCGGTGCAAGATGTAAATTTGGGCATGGCTATTAGGTATTACCCCAATCCGGTGAGCCATATTTTGCATTTAGAAATGCCGGCTGGCATAAAGACAATTGAAGTACTTGGCGCACAAGGGCAACATATTGAAACGATTACTGTGCTTGAAGAAACTATCGATTATGCAATGGATAAGCTAGCTGATGGATTGTATTTCTTTAAAATATCCAATGGCGAAGGCCGACAAGTAATTCGCGTAGTGAAGCAATAGGTATAAGGTATTAACGAGGCATGACTGAGGCCTTACATTATATAATTCCAAATCATTTACCTTTACGCCCTTAAAATGCAGATGCGAGAACGTCCTATATCAGCGTGGCTTCCTATTACCAAAAAAGAGGTAGAAATGAGGGGTTGGGATCAATTGGACGTAATTCTTATTACTGGAGATGCGTATATCGATCACCCTAGTTTTGGAGCTGCAGTTATTGGGCGAATTATAGAAAGCGAGGGTTTTAAAATTGCCATAATTCCGCAACCCAATTGGCAAGACGATTTGCGTGATTTTAAAAAACTAGGCGCTCCAAAATATTTTTTTGGGGTTACATCCGGAAACATGGATTCTATGGTAAATCACTATACGGCAAATAAGCGCCGTAGATCTACAGATGCTTATTCGCCGGGAGGAGCAGCCCACTTTAGACCTGATTATGCGTTAACTATTTATACCAAAATTCTAAAGGAATTGTACCCCGAAGTACCCGTTTTGATAGGAGGAATAGAAGCTTCTTTGCGCCGGGTGACCCATTATGACTATTGGAGTGATAGGTTAATGCCCAATATCTTAGAAACGTGTGGGGCAGATCTGCTGGTGTATGGTATGGGCGAAAAACCATTGCGGGAGGTGTTGCAATTACTAAAAAAAGGAGTTCCTTTTCACCAACTTACCATGGTGAAACAAACTGCATATTTAAGGGCAGTAGAGCTGGGCATACCCAAAAATAAGAATTGGAAAGATGTGGAATTAAACTCGCACGAAGTATGTTTAGAGGATAAAAAAGCCTATGCTGCTAATTTCAAAATTGTAGAACAAGAGTCTAATAGTGTCAGAGCGCGCAGGATTATTCAAAATACATTCGATAAGAATTTGATAATCAATCCGCCGTTTGAAACAATGACGGAAAATGAAATTGACAGAAGTTTCGATTTGCCCTACACGCGTATGCCTCATCCCAAATACAATAAGCGAGGCGCTATTCCTGCGTATGACATGATTAAGTTCTCTATTAATACTCATCGCGGGTGTTTTGGAGGATGCAGTTTTTGTACTATTTCTGCTCATCAGGGTAAGTTTATTGCAAGCCGATCTGAAGAGTCCATTCTCAAAGAAGTAGAAGCAGTAACCGAAATGCCCGATTTTAGAGGTTATTTGAGTGATATTGCAGGTCCCTCTGCCAATATGTACAAGATGCAAGGTAAGGATTTGTCTATTTGTGATAAGTGCATTGCGCCGAGCTGTATACATCCTGTGGTTTGCGATAATTTAGACACAAGCCATAAGGCAATGACCGATTTGTATCGCAAGATAGATAGCAATCCAAAAATCAAAAAGGCATTTATCGGTTCTGGAATTCGGTATGATTTGCTAACGAAATCGTACAACAAAAAAGGCGATGAAAAAGATATGTATGACTATTTAGAGCAAGTGCAGACCAGGCATGTTTCTGGCCGCTTAAAAGTAGCTCCTGAGCATACATCTGAAGATACATTGAAGGTAATGCGCAAGCCGAGTTTCGATCATTTCAAGTCTTTTAAGAAATTGTATGACAGCATTGATAAGAAATACAATCTAAACCAAAAGTTGATTCCGTATTTTATTTCAAGCCATCCTGCGTGCAAAGAAGAAGATATGGCCAACCTGGCGGCGGAGACTAAGGATATGGGTTTTGAACTGGAGCAGGTGCAAGATTTTACACCCACACCTATGACCGTGGCTACTGTCATATACTATTCTGGGCACCACCCGTACAAACTAAAGGAATATTACGTGCCTAAGACCAAGCAAGAAAAGCAAAACCAACATCGTTTTTTCTTTTGGTACAAACCAGAAAATCACCAATGGATAAGAGATAGACTAAATGGTACCAAGCAATCTGGATTAATTAATGTATTGCTTAAGTCAAACAATCCAAAGAAAAGATATAAAGGCAAGGCGAATAAGTTTATAATGAAACACGGCAATCCAAACACCCAAGGTATGGAGCAATACTTCGGCAAAAAGGGCAAAGGAAATAAGGGATGTAGCTAGCTTTTGTCCGTATTTTTAATGGATTGGTGCGGCGATTTTCAATTCTATTCGAATTTTTGGTTTTAAGCACAATCGGAAAGTAAATAACTCAAATTCAGATTTGCCTTTCAATTACCTTTGAAGGGTGAAAATGATGTTTCAAACGTATGTTTCTTTACTACTTGTAGTATTGTTCAATATGACGTTTAGCTTCATTTCGAGGGCGGATTCTACGCAACCAATTGTCCAATCTTCCATTTCTATTCAAGAAAAACACCAATGTGCTTTAGCTGAATTTGGATATTCCGTTATTGCCCCAAATGTTTTTAACCATTTTAATACTAGACATTCGCAAAAAACAAAACGACTTACCGATAGTAATGGGGAGGGTGCGAATAAAGTACTAAGCGCAGTACACCTTAAAAAAGAACAAATCAAACCTTTTGAGGTGAGATTTTTTCTGAACCAGCTTCAAACAAATTTCCTTTATCCATTTCATAATTTTTGGTAGGTAAGTAAGAGCATACCTTTTAGGATAGTGCTATTTCTGCCAAATGTTGTTGGATTTTATCGAACGACAAATCATTACATAATTATTTAAAAACAAAAAGAAAAAAAATGGGACTAGGTACAACCATAGTAGGAGCTATTATAGT
>JBEAPG010000238.1:0-4067 GCA_041164545.1 Bacteroidota bacterium | reverse complement strand
AATAATTTTGTGTTGCGAAGTCATAAGCATGGTATCTCGCCGCTCTTGCCAAGTCTTCTTCCCACACCAGCTCTCCCATCCCTTTCGCTACTCTCGCTTTGTTTAATATCGCTACTAATTCCTTTTCAGATGCGACACTAAATGAAGGTATATTTTCTGTTCCACTTGGTAAACCGAAGTACTGCCCACCGTTAAATCGAGCTAATTTCTGCTCATTGGAAACTTCGGGCAACTCAATGTTTTTTCGATTTACAGCATTCTTATTCTCCAGTTTTTCAAGCTTGCTTGCCAAAAGATTGGCTTTATCTTGAAAACCTTCTTTTTCTAATTGTATCTGCAACTTAGTACCGCCGCTCAATAGTGTTTTACATAGGTTCAACCAAGCATTCTTATCAAACAATAATGCCGTATCTGACTTTTGAACTTTGTAAGCATACGTAATTGCTCTCCCCAAGCGTGCATATTTCGTATTTAAACTTTCAGTTGCATTGGCTTGATCGAGGTAAAGTTGAGCTAAAAAGTAGTAAGCTATTGGTCGTTTTTGCTTGTCTGCTATCCATTTTTTGGCCAATGCTTCACATTTGGCTGGGTCACTTTCATAGCTTTTTTGCAACTTCATATGCACTTTTTCTGGGGTAGAAAACCATCCCCAAATAAAAATAAGCACTATGGAAAAGTGTTGTTGCATTTCCCTTTTTTATACCCTAACGATACAAAAGGTAAATGCCATATAGTAAAAAATGAAAAATTTACGATTCAAACTCCTTCCACCACGGAGCTTGAATGAAGGCGTCGGCGGCGAATTGCTCGCCTAATTTTGGTAAAATATAATTGTGCTTTTGCCGCTTAGCTTCGGCCCCAAATCGCTCTACCGGTTCTGTCCAAGAATGCAGTGCGAGAGCAAAACCACCCCAATGTACAGGCATGCTTTTCGCTACTCGTGCATCCACTGCAGCTTGCACCGCTTCTTCAGGATACATATGAATAAGGTGCCATAATTTATTGTATTGCCCACATTCCATCAATCCAAAATCAAACGGACCGAGTCTTTTTCCTACCTCTGCAAAGTGACTGCCATAACCGCCATCACCACTAAAATAAATGTTTTCATTGTGGGTTTTAAATGCCCATCCACACCAAAAAGATTTAGCGCGATTATTTCCACCTCTACCTGCAAAATGCCTCGAAGGGGTGCAGTGTATTTCGACACCTTCTAACGTGATAGAATCCCACCAATCCATTTCTGTAATCACCGATTTATCGACTCCCCAATCCTCAAAATGTCGTCCTGTTCCCAGTGAAGTAATATACCGTTTTACCTTGGGCATAAGCTTGGTTATACTCGCCAAGTCCAAATGATCATAGTGATCGTGGGTCATAAGCAGCACATCTATTTCTGGCAGGTGGTCAATAATTGCCAATGTGTTTTCGGAAAACCTTTTTACTGCAAAAGGCGCAACGGGAGATGCATCTGGCCCCAACATTGGGTCGATAAGCAAAGTTTGATTGTTGATTCGCATAAGCATCACCGAATGACCATACCAAATCAATTTTGCGTGGTCTGAAGGCGCTAAAAATGCCTCTTTATCAAACGGTTGAATCGGAATAGATTTGGCTGGAAACTTTCCTTCTTTTTTGAAAATCTGTTTGTATAACAATCTCGGAATATCTTTTAAACCTATATCCATATCTGTCTCTTCTAGGTTTATAAAGTTTTTTCCATTCCAATTGGGCGACTTAGAATATACCTCTATTCGCTCTTTGGTAAGCTTTCCGCCAAATTGCTTAAAAAACTGCATTTTTTTTATTTCTTAGGTAGTCTGCCAGCACCTATCAATTGGGCAAAAAATGCATTGATAGTCGTTTCAATGGGCCTAAATTCAAAATTCAACTCTTTCTTTATCTTGGAGTTATCTGCTTTCCAATCAAACCCAACATTGTCTTTCAAATACTGACGTGGAATACCGGTTAATGGCCCCATAAGCATTACTAACCACTTGGGAACAGTATTTTTTGGTAGCGGATACTTGCTGTACGTCGGCTGTAACAATCCCGCTAACGTTATGTAGTCCAAATTTGCTGCAGAAGTTATGTATCTTCCTTTCGCTGCCGGGGTAAATGCTGCTTTAAAGTGAGCATCTGCTACATCAAGCACGTCTACACATCCAATCTGAATATCTGGGCAACCAAAACGCATAGTTCCATCTCCCATTTGTTTTATCAGATTATAACTCTCCGAGTCTGCATATGGATTTATACCTGGCCCAATAACAAGTGAAGGATTAGTAACCACCAAATCCCACCTATTTTGAGAATTAGCTATTTCCCAAGCCCGTTTTTCGGCAAGTACTTTGGAGTAGCTATATGGGCTTTTGGTAAGCGAAGAAGTCGTATTCCATTGCTTTTCTGTCATGGTTTGATTTGGATAATCAATTAGATCTTTGGCATCTCCATAAATAGCCGCGCAGCTGCTCGTTAGCACAACCCGTTGTACAGATTCCGTTTTGGATGCCGTATTCAGTACATTTTCAGTGCCCTTGAGCGCCGGATCTACCAAGTCCTTCTGGGGATCTTTAACCGAAATAAAAAAGGGTGATGCTGTGTGAAATATAACTGAACAGCCTTTAGCAGCTTCGTCATACGAACCATCTTGAAGCAAGTCTGCTTTAAAATAAGTTATGCTTCCTGGCGTTTGGGCTGCAATTTCGTCCAAATACTTTGTTTTTTCCCTGTCTTCGGGGTTTCGTATTGGAGCGTGAATGGCAAATCCTTCTTCCATTAATTTTTTAGCCAACTGCCCTGCTACATACCCTGTAGCTCCCGTTAGCATAACTGGTTTTGTTTTATCTATTTGCATTTATTTCTTATGTATCTATCTAATTTAGAGTATATTTCTGTCTTAACACGGCCAATAATTTGTCTTTATTCACCGAATTTGATTTAAGTAAAATCGTAGTTGCAAATCCATCTAAATAACTCAAAATTAAATCTGCTTCGGTGTTTGGGTCTTGATACTTCAATGCGGTAAGCGCATTAAGCAATAAGTCGCGTAGTGGCTTACCAAGTTCGGCATCATACATTTCATTCTGCCATTTCAGGGAGTACACCAACCTCCAAAAAGGGTAATCTTCGGGTGAAATATGAAACGGAATTTCCATAATAGCGTGCACCCGCTCGGCTGGATTTTCTATGGTTGCAATGGCGCTCAACTCCTTTAATATTTTTTCGGTTCCTGCTTCCATTAAGGCTGCGAGTAATCCTGCTTTACTTTCAAAATGACGAAATATAAGACCCTCCGACACTCCCGCGCTTTTTGCTATAGCATTTGTGCTTACGGCATCAAAACCCTGACTAGCAAATAGTTTGAGCGCCGCATCGAGGATAGATTTTTGCTTTTCTGTCATAGATAAGTGAGTAATTGCTCACAAATATAAAATACAAACGAAAGCATCCAAATTTAATTGCAAGTAATTACTCACTTTTATCGTTTTGGTTTATTTCACTAACTTCACCCTATGGTTTCAGATACAACCCATTTTCCTATCTACATCACAGGCCTTTTCGTAGTTTGTATCATCTACACGTATTATACTTTTTACAAATCAGCGGGCTGTAGCAAACCATTTTTATGGCTTGCATTTTTTTGGATGGTGGTGCAAGGTGTACTAGCCAAAACGGGCTTTTACCTCGATTTTGATGCCCGCCCGCCTCGCTTTTTGCTAGCCGTTTCTCCTCCTATATTGGCGATTGCGCTACTCTTTATTACTACAAAAGGACGCCGATTTATCAATAAACTTAGCGTAAAGTCAATCACTCTATTGCATATAGTAAGGGTGCCGGTTGAAGTCTGCCTGTGGTGGCTATATATTACGAAAATGGTTCCTGAGCTTATGACTTTTGAGGGAAGAAACTTTGATATTTTAGCAGGACTAAGCGCCTCTATAATCTACTATTTGGTGTTTATAAAAAAGGCGAAATTTAGCAGAACACTATTTCTTAGTTGGAACAT
Organism: Bacteroidota bacterium; assembly: GCA_041164545.1. GTDB lineage: Bacteria > Bacteroidota > Bacteroidia > NS11-12g > UBA9320 > UBA9320. The sequence continues at coordinate 58 of JBEAPG010000238.1, read as the reverse complement.
CGCCTCTCTAATACTGTTGCTAAATATTGTGACAAATGCCATACTATCTGCTCCTACT
>JBEAPG010000237.1:0-4086 GCA_041164545.1 Bacteroidota bacterium | reverse complement strand
CTATTATTTCGAAAGCCGAAATAAATTTTCAGATAATTGCAATTAATAAATGGTTGTCTTTTGTTGTCATAAATAAAAATTGTTGTCCTAACGTTGCCAACCGACAGAGACTTATATCTATTCTCTTCTCATTCAATCAGAGACCGAAGGTCATGGAGGATACGTTAAACATCTTACCCGTCTTTGAAAATCCATTCCAAGTCCTATAAATACACCTCAACCATTTCAATTTGTTGCTGTAAAAGGAAATCAAGTGTGGTCCATAAACTTCTTGGAAGCAGTAGTTGAATTTTGGTTTGAGTTTGTTTTACAATTTCAACGCCTTGCTAAAGAAATATTTTTTTAATTAATCTGTTAGCAACTTAGATTTATGTAATTTTGGAGCGTTATAAAAAATTTTTTTCATGAAATCAAATTTATCCTTGTCAATCATTGGTGGATTATTGGTTCTGCAAGGAATTGGATTTTTCCTTGGTGCAGAACAAATTACATCTCAAGCATTTGCTGGTATTGAATTGTCGCAACAGGCATTGAATGTTGGAACAGCTATGCATCAAGCATTGGCCTCTGTTGCCTTCGGTGTGGGCATTATGGTACTTTTATTGCGAAATAGCTCAGGAGGTTTTGCCATAAATCTTTTTAAAGGAATTATTGCCATGAGTGGGATCGTATTATTACAAGCATTTTATGCGATGATTCAATGGCCAGGACTACAACCACCAATTCCTGCTCTCGTCCTCTTTGGTTTTTTTATAGCGCTTAGCGTGATTTCTATGAGAAAAGAGTCCAACAGAGTATAAGAAAAACTTCAAGGACTATAACAAACAAATAACAATTATGAAAAACTTCAAAAACATTTTAGTCCTATCATTAATCTTAGATCTGTTGCAGTCTTTTCCTTTATTACTTGCGATGAGCGGCGGTGAAATGAAAGAAATGATGATAGCAGATATGGGTGTCGAAGGTCTTGCTAAAAATGCTGGTGCAATAGCCATTCTAGATACCATGCTCTTTGTATTTGCATTCATCATGTTAGGTTATTTGGCTGCAACCATATATGCCCTGACGTTGAAAGAATTAAGTTCCTTAAAAGCAGCAACATTTTTGTTAGGGATTTTGCATGTAGCCTGGACGCTTCCAGATTTCATTAGTTTATTGATGGGCTCTTCTGCGCATGCTCCAATTCCATTGATGATTGTTAGTTTACTTCCTATCATTGGTTTATTCTATGTCGCTCGGAATGGAAAATTAAAGACTTCCATCTGAATATTTAACTAACTTAAAATCAAAAAAGCCCCTTTGAAGCGGCGCTTTGGGTTTATTTCAATTGTATATCTGAGGTTCTCGTCATTTTCTAATTTGCATGCGCTGCTTTATTAGAAAACTTGCCTAACCAAAGCGCTATTTATTGGCAATCTGACGCTTAGTTCCGTATCTTTGAGAGCTCTAAAATTATGAATTATATGTCAAAGTCAGTTAAAGTTGTCTTCATCAAGCAATCCAAAGAAGCTGCTGAGGGAACTTTGTTTATCAGGACAATCGAAAATAGAAAATCAAGAAAAAAATCACTTGGGATAAAGCTCGATGAAAAGTCTTATCGACGATATTTTCTCGAAGACAAACAGAGATTTAGAAGTGATGCTCGCTTCAAACAAGCCGACGCCTACAATGATTTAATAGCTGAGCGACTTGAAGAAATATCCATCTATGAAGACAACCTTGACTTAATACCCAATAAAAAGAAGTCCTTCATTGACTATTGGCGAAAGAAGATACATAACACTACAAACCATGGGACTAGAAGTAAGCACGTAGTAGTTCTGTCAAAACTTATTAAGTTTCTTCAAGAACGAGAGAAACAAGACTTGTTGTTTTTTGAAATAACGCCAAACTTTTTAGACGACTTACAACACTATTTAAGAACTGCGAAGGATCCTAAAAGGCTGAACGATAATTCAGCAACTCATTATTTGAAAATAATCAAGTCAGTTATTTCTAAGGCAAGTAAAGACGATTATTACTCTTTCATAAAGAGCCCATTCAATTCTATTGAATTTAACAGGCGAAATCCGAAAAGCCTTATTAACAGAGCAGGAAAATTAAAAACAAAAACAAGATGACAAAAAACAAATCAAAACCATTGGCACTGCTGGGAGCGGCTATGCTAATGGGAACAATGAGCCACGCTCAGAGTATCGCTCCTCAATCGGTAAATAGCAGTGGAGCAAAAATGAGCCAGGCAAATGGTTCATTGAGTTTTACCGTTGGCGAATTGGTAGTGCTGAGCCAAACCGATAGCCAAGGCAATACCCTTGGTGGTGGATTTACTGCTGGTGCTATATTGACAACGGTGAGCATACAAGAAACCGATGCCGCAGTGCTGGACCTTAGTGTATTTCCCAACCCAACTTCTGATTTGGTAAACATTCGCATCAACCACTCTAGCATAGAGCAGGTTGTTGTATCCATCACCAATCTACAAGGCAAAGAAGTGTACAACGGCAAGTATGCAGGTGTTTCCAACACCATTGGAATAAATACCGCTACGTATGCTCCGGGAACTTATGTTTTATCACTAAAAAATAACAACAACCAAGTGCTAGGCACTTACAAAATAATTAAACACTAAATTAAAATCAAAAAAATGAAAAAGAGAACAGTACTTTCAACTTTGTGCTTTCTACTTTTAACTCTAGTAGTAAACGCACAAACTCCACCCAATGCATTTAATTACAGTGCCGTAGCACGCAATGCAGCGGGACAACCGATTGCAACAACAACAATTGGTATTCAAACCACCATTCTTAAAACCTCACCAACAGGGGCTTCGCAATACAGCGAAAACCATTTTGTAAATACGGATGCTTTCGGTCTTTTCAATTTGGTAATTGGAGCTGGAGCAGTACAAAGTGGCTCTATTGCAACCATAGACTGGAGCAATGACAACTACTACCTCAAAGTTGGAATGGATGCTACTGGAGGAACCAACTTTTTAACGATGGGTACTACCCAACTTTTGACCGTGCCTTATGCGATGTATGCGAAGAGTGCGGGTAGTGTTTCAGGTGGCAGTGGTATTACAATTACATCTGTTTCTGCTGCTGGCGACACGCTTTACCTTAGCAACGGACAGACTTTTGTAGCTGGTGGAACTAGTGGTGGAACTGGAAGCCTTGTTTTGCCCACCATTACAACAAATTCGGCAACAGGCATCACATCCAATTCAGCAACCTTTGGCGGTTCAATAAGCAATGCAAATGGAAACCAAATTATGGAACGAGGTATTGTTTATTCTACCTCACCAAACCCTACCTTGGGCTCTAATAAAATTGTTGTTGGTGATGGAGTTGGTTCCTTTGATACCATCTTAGGCTTAGGTTATCAATATGCTCATTTACTAAATCCAAATACTACCTACTATGTGCGGGCATATGCAGTAACAGAAAATAATATAAGAGTATATGGTAATGAGGTAAGCTTCAATACACTATCAATTGGACAAACCGGACCTGGGGGTGGCATTGTTTTCTTTAACAAAGGTAATAATACAGGTGGTTGGCAATATTTAGAATCGTCAAATAGCGACCAAAGTACAGGAATTGAATGGGGATGTTCTGGAACTTCTATTCCTGGAACGCAGGTAAATGTTGGAAGTGGCAAAGCAAATACCAACCTAATTGTTGCAGGTTGTAGCGATGCATCTTTTGCAGCAAAGTTATGTGATAATTTAACCCTAAATGGACAAAATGATTGGTTTTTACCTTCTCGAGATGAGCTCAATTTGATGTATAAAAATCTGCATCAATATAGCCAAGGAAATTTCACTGGGCTCAAATATTGGAGCAGCACAGAGCACGCCACCCCCTGGAGCAGCGTCTGCGCGAGTGCCGGCAGTTTTGCCGATGGTAAATTTGACGGGCCCGACGTTGGCTTCTTCTATAATAAGACCGGCATGTTCTATGTGCGTGCAATTCGGGCTTTTTAACTATTCCACTATTTAACAATTTAAGATATACCGCAAAGCGGTCGATTTTTTTTTTAAAAAGGCATTATATTACGATTTAACTCTTTTTAAGGAATTGTATA
>JBEAPG010000236.1:0-4089 GCA_041164545.1 Bacteroidota bacterium | reverse complement strand
TTAAGCGCGTTTCTAGCTTAGCAGTATTAGTCGGAGCATTTCCAGGAGCTATACCACCATTATTGGGATGGGTAGCTGCTTCAGGTGAATTTTCTAGCATTGCTATCGTATTATTTTTAATTCAATTTTTTTGGCAGTTTCCACACTTTTGGGCAATTGCTTGGATTTTAGATGATGATTATAAGAAAGCAGGATACAGACTATTACCTACTGTTGGTGGAAGAGACAAAGCCTCAGCAATGCAAGTTATTATCTATTCTGCCGTTCTAATTCCTCTTGGTTTTTTACCTTATTTTATGGGTCTGGCAGGAATCATTTCACTACTAATCATAGCATTAGGCTCTCTAATACTTACCTTATTAGGAGTTAAATTATATCAAACTCTAACCATTAAAGATGCAAAAAGATTAATGTTTGCTTCTATTATTTACAACCCTTTGGTACTAATTTCGTTACTGATAGATAAGATATAAATATGATGGCAAAACAAATAGAATACACAGGCAAAGTACATCCTCGTAAGTTTAGCCTATGGCTGTTACTTCTAGGAATCTTAATGCTTTTTGCTGGATTAACCAGTGCATATATAGTGCGAAAAGGAGATGGAAATTGGTTCAACTTTGAGCTTCCTGCCGTATTCCTTTATTCTACTATTATCGTTTTATTGAGTTCCGTATCTATGATTTATGCATATAGATCGGCTAAGCAGGATGAACTCAATGGAGTTAAAATTGGATTATTTATCACTATTTTACTTGGTATTGCTTTTACTTTCTCGCAGTATATGGGTTGGAAAGTAATGCAAGGCGAAGGATTATATTTAGTTAATCCAAAATTTGGAGACCGCGTTTCGGCCTCGTTTCTTATAGTAATTGCAGGAGTTCACCTTCTGCATATTTTGGCTGGTATTTTATTTCTAGTTACCGTTTTGTTAAAAGCTTTTAAACTAGAAGTTCATAAGAAAAACACACTGCTTATTGATATGTGCAATACTTATTGGCATTTCGTAGGCTTATTGTGGGTTTATTTATATTTGTTTTTATATTTTGCACCCGATTTTTAAGAATGTCAACTCAATCAATTTCGACCAACAGTATCTGGGGAGGAGGAAGTTCTCCCTTTAAAATTAGTTACGGAAAGCTAATGATGTGGATTTTTCTGCTATCAGATGCTTTTACTTTCTCGTCTTTACTTATAGGCTACGGGGCTCTTCGTTTCAGTTTTCCTGCAACAGAGAATGCTCCCAAAATAGAAGTTTTTGAAAATGTTCAAGAAATGTATGCTCCCAAAGGAGAAGCTATTGACCATCATGTAGATTACTTTATACCAGCAATGCGAGATATGAAAGTATTTACTGAAACCCAGTGGCCTTCACCTGACTTGGTTTTTAATCATTTTCCGTTTTTACATGGTATTCATTTACCACTATTTTTCGTATCGTTAATGACTTTGATTCTGATATTCAGTTCAGTTACAATGGTTTTAGCAGTGGAAGCAGGTCAACGAATGTCTAAATCTGAAGTAAACAAATGGCTATTCTGGACTATACTCGGTGGTATTGCTTTCTTAAGCTGCCAAGCTTGGGAATGGACTCAATTTATAACTGCTGGTGCTACGCCTTGGAGTAATCCTTTTGGCCCACCAACGTTTGCAGCGCTGTTTTTCTTAGTTACCGGATTCCATGGTTTCCACGTTTTTAGTGGAGTTGTGCTAAATGTAGTGGCTTATGTTAACTCATTAAGAGGCACTTACGAAGAAAGAGGACACTACGAAATGATAGAAAAAGTTGGATTATACTGGCACTTTGTCGACCTAGTTTGGGTATTCGTTTTCACATTCTTCTACCTAATTTAATTTTAACAACTTACTATTTAATAAAAAAATATGTCATCTCATACTAATCATAACGTAGACATTCACGACGAAGTGAACTATGACCCAACCGTTTGGGTGCCTAAAGCACACAGCCACGGAACCAAAGATATTTGGGTTAAATTTTGGATTCTACTAGGGCTTACCATCCTTGATATTATTTTGTATTTCTTTATGCCTCCAAGTTTTGCTAGAAACATTATTTTCATAGCGCTTGGAATTGTAAAAGCTATATACATTGTAGGTACTTTTATGCACATGAAGCACGAGAAGTTAGGGTTTGCTACCATGATTGTATTACCTATGTTTTTTATCATTTTCTTCATTGCTTGGATGTTGTATGAAGGAAATTTTTGGGGAACCATTTAGTTTAAACTAATTATATTGAATCAATAAAAATTTAAAAATATTCCTGCCAAAAGCAGGAATATTTTGTTTTAGAAGTATTTGAAAATAAATGAAACGTAAGACAGGAATTATTATCCTAATTATACTTTTAGCTATTCCAGCTATTTGGGTAATTCTTTGGAAGAATACAAAATTTGGGTATAACGAATTGCCCATTTATTCTACAGATGAAATGGGTGTGGAAGTACCTTATACTATAGATACATTCACATTATACGATCAAAATGGAAATGTATTCACCCGAGATAGTATTGGTGACCGCATTTTTATAGGTAGTTTTTTCTTCGCTTCTTGCCCAGATATTTGCCCCACCATAAACGGGCACTTAAAAATTGCTACTGAAAAGCTAAAGACTAGCACCGATGTTCTTTTTTTAACCCATTCTGTAGACCCATATAATGATTCTGTAGCCGTTTTAAATCAATACGCACAAGATTATGAAGCCGACTACAATCAATGGCGGTTTTTAACAGGGAAAAAAAGTACCATCTATCATTTGGCACGCGATAGTTACAAAAGCGTAGTACAAGAAGTGCCAGATACCAATACTTTTATTCATAGTGAAAAATTGATGCTTGTTGATAAAGACTTTCACGTGAGAGGTATTTATGACGGTCTTGATATAAAACAAGTTTTGAATATGGTAGAAGATGCGCGATTTTTATTGATGACTTATAGCAAAAAGGTACATGAATAATTCAATAAGTGATAAAGTGTTTTTTAGATTGGCTCTAGGCCTGTCTATTGTTGTATTTATTCTAGTTGTGGTGCTAAATAAACGTATTTTAAATCCCCCAACGGATTTCCCGATGTTTATTTATAAACTACCACTTCTGCACGCAGTTATCAATGGGCTTTGCTCGGTGCTGCTTATTCTGTCTTTACGTGCTATAAAGCAAAAGAAAATTAGTATGCACAAGAAATTAAACATTACGACATTTGCTTTATCCGCCTTATTTTTAATAAGTTATGTAACATATCATTTCTTTGTACCCGAAACAAGCTATGGAGGGGATGGAGCAATGCGAATAGTATATTACTTTATTCTAATTACACATATAGTACTTGCTGCTGTTGTATTGCCACTCATTCTTATATCATTTTGGTATGGTTTACAGAACAAGGTTGAACAACACAAACGTATAACACGCTTTAGCTATCCGATATGGTTATATGTTACCATTACTGGAGTTATTGTATACATCCTTATTTCACCATACTATCAGTTTTAGAGCTTAAATGAAAGCTAGCTTACAACGATTATTACAAAAGTTACTCGGTTACGAAAGGTACCTTTGGATTTTTACCTTATACAAGCTTAAGACCTTAAAATGGGATAAAAATGAAAATGACTTTTTTCATTTTTTAACGCTTATTCAGCCAAATTCGATTGTGTTGGACATTGGGGCTAACTTGGGCTTGATGTCTTATCATTTGGCCAAAAACAATAATCGAGTAATCGCATTCGAACCAATGCCCGACAATCTTAAAACGATAAAAGGAGTAAAATCAAAATATAAGCTAACCCAATTAGAAATACTTCCCTTAGCTCTAGGCAATGAAACTAAAAAGATAAATTTGGTTTTACCAGTTGTTGAAGGAGTAAAAAAACAAGGCCTAAGCCACGTTGTTGATTCAAAAATGACCGAGTTTAACGAAGGGAAATTATTTGAAGCACAATGTTACAAGTTAGATGAATTGGAACAAACACAGGATTTAAAAATTGATGCGATTAAAATAGATGTAGAAAACTTCGAATATGAAGTGTTTCTGGGAGCAGAGCAAATATTAAAAAAGAATAAACCCATT
>JBEAPG010000235.1:0-4091 GCA_041164545.1 Bacteroidota bacterium | reverse complement strand
ATAAGTGCAGATGATAAAAGTCTTTTTTAATTGAGTCAATTTTGGGTTAACTTTGACATTCACCTAAATCAAAAAAATATGTTAACCAATTTTACTCAAATAATAGTTGCATACACACCAAGTAAAGCTTGCGATGTGGCATTGCAAATGGCTGCAGATATTCGAAAGAAATATCACGCTAAATTTACTGTTTTAAATGTGAATCCACTTAAATCTGAAGAAGGTGCAGTGAAACAAAGAGTGGATGCCATGATGAAAGAAGCAAATACCAACTTTGGGTATGTGGAAAAAGAAGGTAAACCATTTAGAGAAATTTAGGCTTTGGAACGTGCAATAGAAGCCGATTTGATCGTGATGGGATCGCATGGAAGCAAGGAAAGAGATTCTGAATGGATTGGAGGAAATGCTTTTAAAGTGCTTTCTGGTTCGCAATGTCCAGTTCTAGTATTACCCGAAAGCTTCACCAAGAATAGGTTTGATCATATCGTGATGCCATTGTCAGATTCAAGTGAAACTAGACAAAAAGTTCCATTGACTGTTTCACTTGCAGAAAAATATAATTCTACTTTACATATTATAAATGTGCATAGAGATAATAATGCTGAGGCTATTCATAAGTTAAACATTTATGCAGAGCAAGCTAAAAAATATTGTGATAAGCATAATGTTAAGTACGATTTTAGAGAGATTTATGATAACAACATCGCGACTTCAAGCATCAACTATGCAGAGGAGATAAATGCAGATTTGATCGTAATAATGAGCGAAAGAGAATCGCCAACTGGCTATTTTATGGGTCATTACGCCCAGCAATTGGTAAATACATCAAATATTCCCGTGCTCACCATACATGTGAAGGAAATGGGAATCACCGGCATACCAAGTGTTTAAGCGCGAAATTTAGCAGAAGTTATTTTTATAATTACCACCAAGGAACTTGGTTTTGTTATGAAGTGGGTGAAATGCTATTTTAGTTATTTCTCTACTTTCTTCCACCATAACGTCCCGTTTAGTTCGGAGTTTACATCGGGTCTATCAAGGATTTTTTGAATTTCGATAGCTTCTTCTCTTGTAGATGCTTCCCCTAAAGTAATGTAGTATTTACTTACACCAGGGATGGTTTTTATAGTGACTTCTATGTCTAGTTTTTCTAATAGGCGACCTTGTAATTCTACCGCCCAACGCAACTCATTGTATGCGCCAAGCACTGGCCAGTATTCATAGGTCACAAAATCCCAATTGTCAAACTTACTTTGGTCAATTGCTTTTTTGGGTTCTGTTTTTGTTGCTGGAGGCGTAGTTTTCTTAAATTCTTCTGGACATCCCGCATATTTTTCTTCACCAGCTTTGTCTGGGCATTTATCTTTTCCATCATGAATTCCATCACCATCACTATCTGGACAACCTTGGTTGTTCTTTTCTCCAAAAACATTTGGACATAAATCATCTGCGCCAGCTAGTCCATCATTATCTGGGTCTGGACATCCTTTGGTGCGCTTTGTGCCTGGCTCATTTGGACATAAATCTTCTTCGTCGGGCACCTTATCTTCATCAGCATCGGGACATCCTTTGGTATATTTGGTTCCCATAAATGAAGGACATTCATCTTCTTCATCAGAAATACCGTCTCCATCACTGTCTTTCATTCTATTATAATGTATAGGCCAGTTTATTCCCGCATACAAATTATACCCATTGGTCTTTTTTGGAGTAAATATGCCTCCCAGATTATCACTCCCTACGTACAATAAACCGGCTCTGACGTATGCTCCAACATTTACTGCATTGTAGTATTTGCTTATAGAAATAGGCATAGAAGCTGTGAACCAACGTGTTTCATACCGTGGAGCAAAGGTGAAAATAGATGGCACCTTAACTCCTCTACCTCTGCTCCGGATTAAACTTTGAGAGTAAGAAGCATTAAGGTAAAAACGCTCCTTAAGTTTATAATCACCAGCCAAATTAAGGACAGCTGGTGTGTAAATAGAAAATGCTGTGGAAGTATCTACATTGTTAAAAAAGGATAGCAGAAAGGTGTCCATATCCTCAGTGCCTTTCCAAGATACAACTTCATCAAAATCTGCCCAGACTAATGTATCACTTTGCGCTGGAATTGTGCGTTGACGAGTCAATCCTGGTACATCAAATTTTACATAACCTAAATCGGCAATACTTCCCTCTATTTTCCAGTCATATTTGTTTTCTGAGCGATCTTCTTGTCGCTTTCCATTCATTTTGTACTTGTAGTCTTTTGCGTTTTCACGATGTTCGTATACAAAACCACCATTAATGCCAAAGCCTCTGCCCAATCTAGAACTGCCATAGAAATCATTCAATCTTCTATCGGGGTTTGAATAGTACCGCTCGTCGATATAGGCGAGCTGCATTTGTGTACTAGTAAAAGCAACAGTATCAATTCCAGTTAGTGTGAAATTTACATCATCCCCTTGATAATAAGCACCAAACAAGCCTAGATTCAGATCAATTCCTACTCCAATTTTCCAAAAATCTGATTTTGATTCTTTAACTACAGCTGCAAATTTTCCGCTATACTGCTGGTAAGCTAGAGCTGCAGCCCCAGATTTTGAAGAAGATATGCTTTTGCCTAAAAGTCGTTCTTGGTTTTCGCGATAGGTTGCAGCGGTGTCGAAATCCTCTAAAAAAGCTTTTATTCCGTTTTGAGATACATTGGTTGCACTTGCATTTGCTTTGGTAGAAAAGCCAAAAGACACCCCGGTTCGATCACTTAAGCCAAATTGCATTGCAACAGTATTCACTGTAGCATTGGCATAAACATATTTATCTTTTCCATTTAGTCTCTCAGTGATATAATTATTATAATATGGGTAGTCGAAATTTTGCGTCATAAATGTAGAATCCAGCTTCCAGTATAGAAACTTATACATACTATGAGGCAATTCCATTTGAACATAATTATTCTGAAGATTGGCATTTAGTCCAAGGATATTCATGTTAAACTGAAATCTTGAATCTGCGAGGTTGGCAGGATTGTATTGAGAAGCAATATACCCGCCATAATTGTCGTGTACCATTGCATTTTGGCGTTGAGCAAATCCATGTCCAAAAATGCAAGCTGTCACAATAAAAAATAGTAGCCTCACAACGCAAAGATAATCAATAGTTTAAGATTTGGTTGCTAGATGTTGTTTCTAAGGCTAAACTTGCAATATGCGAGTGGTCATTCAAAGAGTTAAAAAGGCATCCGTACACATTTCTGGAGAAAAATACTCCAAAATAAAAGGTGGATTATTGGTTTTACTTGGAATAGAAAATGCAGATAATCAGGGAGATGTAGATTGGTTAGTTTCCAAAATAGTGCAAATGCGCATTTTTAGTGATGCGGAAGATAAAATGAATCTCTCATTACAAAATTGCGGCGGTGAGTTGTTGATTATTAGCCAATTTACCTTGCACGCAAGTACCAAAAAAGGAAATAGACCCTCTTTTATAGAAGCGGCGAGACCAGAAAAAGCAATTCCGTTGTACGAATATTTCGTAGCAAAATGTAAGGAAAGTGTGTCTACGAAATCTGGAGTTTTTGGAGCAGATATGCAGGTAAAATTAGTGAACGACGGCCCGGTTACAATTTTTATGGATTCTAAAAATAAAGGGTAAATCCTCATTTTTTTAGAATAGCGTACCTTTGTGGCTCATTAATGAATCGCATGGACCCAAATACGTTAGACCTTCCCAAATTATTTACAGAAGCACAAGATTTTATGCCGCTTTATGGCACTGATTATGTGGAACTTTATGTAAGCAACTCTAAGCAAGCTGCTTATTTTTATAAGACTGCATTTGGTTTTCAAGACTTAGCTTATGCTGGTTTAGAAACAGGGGTAAAAGACAGAGAAAGCTATGTACTACAACAGGATAAAATAAGATTAGTACTGACTTCTCCACTCAAAAGCGGGACGGATATTGGAAAACATATAGAGAAGCATGGTGATGGTGTAAAAGTGGTAGCACTTTGGGTGCCAGATGCTGCAAATGCATATAGCGAAGCAATAAAGAGAGGTGCAAAATCATATTTAGAACCAGTAACGGAAGAAGATGCTACATGTAAAATA
>JBEAPG010000234.1:0-4106 GCA_041164545.1 Bacteroidota bacterium | reverse complement strand
AAGCACTAATTATGTGCAAGGTAATGGTGATTTAGGTATTTTGTATGACGATTTAAATAAGGGGAGATTGCCCTATTATCATCGGTTAGATGCATCTATAAAGCGAAAGATTAAAATTAAAAAACCAAGTAATCCCGAAGAGTTCAATAAAGCCGAAGTTATTTTTTCTATAACTAATGTGTACAATCGAGCGAATATTTTTTACTTCGATCGTGTCAACTACCAGCGAGAAAATCAACTGCCGATTTTGCCAAGCTTATCTTTAAGCTATTCATTTTAGGCAAAAAAAAAGATACGCCAAAAAGCGTATCTTTTAATTCAAGTATTTTACCAGTTTTATATGGTCTCCATCTGATTTGAAGAGCAAGATTCTTCTAAAACAATATGCACAGATGTAGGATCTGGACTTAAGAATAACTTATCAAGTATACTCATTTCATCCTTTAATTTGTTGTACTCTTTAGCCCATTTTTCATCACTTAATACTCTGTTCAACAATTGGTTATGTTCTGCAGGTGGTAAGTCATTGTAGGCAAGAAGCAAAAGATCGTTTTGTGTAATGTTTTTATTCATAAGCAAATTTGTTATTGATAGCTTGAAATGATAACGTAAGTTTTGTTGACTTATTACGACTATTGCTAAATATTTTTTTAAAATCTTAGAATATAATGAGCAGGTGTTAACTTAGTATCAAAGAATATATAGCCAACGAAAAAAAGGTCAATACTCGCTACCACTTTTGAATGGTTTTTAATTATAGACCAAGCCTCTTCCATTTCTTCGGAATAATGTATATCATCAAAAACAAAAACCCTAGATGTATTACTATGCTCCAAACACCTTTCAAAATAGGCTAGAGTTGGTTTTAATGAGTGGTTTCCGTCAAAATATATAAAATCAAAGGTTTTTTCATTCAGGACGGCGTTTAACGTGTCGCCAAAGTTCCCGATAATTTGTGAGATGTTCTTTATGCCAAGTTGACTCCAACCGTTGCGAGCTAAGCTTGCAACATTGGGATCTCCTTCTAAACTCGTGATGTTTACTCCTTCATTATGAGCTAAATATGCTGTGGTAATACCTAATGAAGTACCAAGCTCTAAAATAGAGTTAGAATTGAAATAGCGAACACTTCGAGACAATAAACGCGCGTATTTTTTTGGTTTGAGACTTCGTTTGGCAATTTCTGCAATTTTTGCTTTTCTAATAGCGCCATTTTTACCAAAATCTGTAAACTCAATTGTTTCTGATCTTTTAATGTAATTTGATCTCAATTGTTCAACCGCCTTGAGATTTGGCGATCCCTTTTTGTCGAGTACATCTGTGCAAAATCCATATATAAAGGGAGAATGCACGCTGTGCTTATTTTTTGATAGAATAAAGTACTTTAAATAGCCAAAGCCTATACGGATTAGTCCGTATGGTTTACGATTCAGTTTCTTCTTCTTTGGTTTGTGCACCTTTTTTCGCTGTTCTAATAGCCACTAATTCTTGCTTTAGCGATTTGATAAGTTTTTTATTTTTATCAATCTTAACTTCAAAATCCTTAAGCATTTTATCTGCAGTTTTAGACTTGGCAAAAAATGACATATTACGCTCAATACCAGTAATTTCATCGCGCAACGTTGCAATCTTTTTCTCTATTCCTCGTAACTCATAATCGAGAGTTTTGTCGCCATTCGGTGCCTGCTTTACGTTAGCGTAGTGGTCGAGCAAGTTCGCACTTTTTTGTTGCTTAATCTGCTCACTGTATTTTTGATAAACCGCATTGCTTGCAGTATCGTAATCCGTATTTATTTTTTTAAGTGCTTTTTTAGGTACGAATCCTGTACTTCTCCATTCAGCTGAGATACGTTTTAATTCAGCTAAAGCTGTTTTGTAGTCTTTCTCCGTATTTAGGAACTCATTTAACTGCGCAATAAGTCCTTCCTTGGTTTTTTGGTTTTGCGCTTCTTGTGCTCGTTGGTCTTTAAACGCTTCATTCTTTCGATTAAAAAATACGTCGCAAGCACCTCTAAATCTCTTCCAAATACTCTGGTTTACCTTGTCAGGTACAGGACCGATATTTTTCCATTCTTTTTGAAGTCTAATGATTTCGTTACTTGTACCAATCCAATCTTCACTATTTTGAATGGCCTCCACGGCTACACACAAAGCCTCTTTTTTTGCTAAGTTATCTTTACGCTCATCATTTAATACTTTGAAAAATGCTTTTCTATTTGAATAAAAGTCATTTCTAATGCCATTAAACTTAGTCCATACTGCATCTTTATTTGATTTAGGAACTGGTCCAATTTTTTTCCACTCGTTAAACAAATCTTCAAACTCCGTATATTTCTGATTCCAATCTTTTAATTGAGTTGGAGTTACTGCATTTAAAACCTCAGCTTTCTCAACCAGTAGTTCTTTTCTTTTTAGATTGTCCTCTTTTACTGACTCAAATGCTTCAACTTCTTTTCTTTTTACTTCATAAACAGCGTCTGAAGCCATTTTGAAGGCTTGCCAAATAGGTTCTCTACTTTCTTGTGGAACAGGACCGATATTTCGAAACTCTTCGTGGTACTTGTTTAGTAGAATAAAACTTCTTTTTAGCGATTTTTCACTGGCAACTTCTTCTACCTTTTTTGTGAGTTCAATTTTAGCTTCTAAGTTTTTTCTTCTATCAAGTTCTTTTAGCTCTATATTGATACTGTGGTTGTCGTAGAAACGGTCTAACAAGGCATTGTATGCATCCCAAAGAGCTGAAACTTCCTCCTTTGGAAGCACACGAATTGTTTTCCATTGCTTCTGAATGTCTTTTACTTTCTGGATGCTATCTAAGGTTTCATCTTCTTGCACAATAGATTCTAAAGTAACAAGAAGCTCTTTTTTCTTGGCTAAATTGCTTGTTTTCTCTTTCTCTATTCGCTCTTTTTCTTCAAGTCGTGCTTGTTTTATTTTAGATGCTATATCATTAAACTTTTCTAATAATCCCGCTTTTTCAAACTCGAAAGTATCTGATTCATCCTCAGCATTTTCATTATGCGCTTCAAGAGCTGCTTCTTTTTCGCTTTCATACTTCTCCATAAAGATTGGTCTGATGGCTTTTAGCAAACGCCCTGCTGTTTTAGGTTTTTCGATGAAAGATTTATTAAGTTCTGCAATCAGATCTTCAAGAGAAGCCTTTGTAAACAATGTTAAATCCATTTCTTCTGTAGCAGAATTATCTTCAACGGGAGTAGATTCTTCTGTAGTGTTAACTTCAACAGTTTTAGCATCTGAAATCTCAGCATTGCTAATATTTTCTCCTGCGATGTTATTTGTTTCTTCGGTCATCCAGTTTTTTTAAAAGAGTGCAAAAATGGTATTTTTGAGCCGAAATGCCAACAATAGATAATCAAGGTGATGTAAAGACAATAGAATGTCCACGAGATGCTATGCAAGGCATTTTGGATTTTATACCTACTAATCTTAAAATCAGTTACTTAAATGCGCTTTTAAAGGTGGGATTTCATACATTAGACTGCGGAAGTTTTGTGTCTCCAAAGGCGATTCCACAAATGCAAGATACAAAAGAAGTGCTCGAACAGCTGGATTTGGAGAATTCCAACACAAAATTAAGTGTAATTGTAGCTAATGAGAGAGGGGCTACAGATGCGGTAGCACATTCACAAGTAACTTATCTTGGGTTTCCTTTTTCCATATCAGAAACCTTTCAAAAAAGAAACACCAATAATACTATTATGGACTCTCTCGAAACCGTAAAATTCATACAAGATTTGTGTGGAGAGAACGATAAAGAAATGGTTGTCTATATTTCTATGGGTTTTGGCAATCCTTACAATGAAGAGTGGAATCCTCAAATCGTTTCGTATTGGGTTGACAAAGTAAGTCAATTAGGTGTCAAATACTTTTCACTTTCTGATACTGTTGGTATTTCAAATAAAGATTCAATAACTGCTGTATTTAGTAATCTGATCAAAGATTTTCCAGATGCTGAATTTGGAGCTCATTTTCACACCAAGCCAATGGAATGGCTAGAAAAGGTAAAGGCTGCTTCTGCCAATGGTTGTATGCGCTTTGATGGTGCAATAAAAGGATTTGGAGGATGTCCAATGGCCAAAGATGAT
>JBEAPG010000233.1:0-4141 GCA_041164545.1 Bacteroidota bacterium | reverse complement strand
TATCTTCTCCAGTTCTGCTACCGTTAATTCGTCAAATAGAAACTGATTAAAACTGGATTCTTTGGTCAATTCGGCCTGTTTAATTCTTAATGTTTCCAGGTTTTTAAGCTGTGCTCGATATGATTTGTAGTTTCCTGAAAACATTTGGAAAAGTTCCACTGCGTCAGCCAAGGCATCCAAACTATAAAATTGAAATTCCTTCTTAAAAAGTTGTAAATTATCGTATTGGGAGTGTATCTCAATTAATTGACTGCCCAAATCGTTTAATTCTTTTAAATTAACTGGGGTATCATTGATAAATGCTCTACTTTTTCCTGAAGTTGTTATTTCTCTTCTAATGAGGGTAATCGGCTCATAGTCCAAATCAAATTCGTGAAAGAATGACTTCAAATCATAGTTGGATATATCAAATGTTGCTTCAATAACGCACTTATCTTCCTTATTTCTGAGTGAAGACAAATCGGCTCTATTACCCAATGCTAAGCCCAATGCACCAATTAAAATAGACTTACCTGCACCCGTTTCGCCAGTAATAATATTCATTCCTTGGTCGAAGAAAAGTTCAACATCAGAAATCAGCGCAAAATTTTTAACTTTAAGACTTTGAAGCATCGATGCAAATGTATTAACTAGATATTAGTAATTGGTAGAATAGTTATTAGCAATTGGCCCTTTCGTAACTTCCATTCATTCAGAGTTAAGTCTATTATCCAAAACTAACTTTGATACGCCATTTGTTCAAACCAACACCGATAGTACTCAGTTTAAACTTGGTATAAATCAAAAAGCTAAATCATTAATGTATAAACCATTTGGCTGGGGCTCTTTTGTCACAGCCAGTATGAAAATTATCAAAGCTAGTTAATAATGTAATTTTGTACAATGTCGGGAGGATTTGAGCATGAAGCTGTAGGTCGTATAAAATACAATCGTGGATTGTTAAAACATAGTAAACTCCGATACTCTGAAGTAAAAAAACAATACATCGGCATTGGAAATGATTCTGTAGAACAAGAAAAATCACCCTTATCTAATGTAGAAATTGCAGCAGGTCGTAAACGGGCAAGAATTTATTTAATAAAAAGGAAAAGACGATTGGCTTTTCAAATTACATTAGCCTTTATTGTCTCCATCCTTACAATGGTCCTCTTGTTTTGGGCTATTTCCACTTTACTAACCAGCGACTTTTTTGAGCGGCAATAATACTCAAAGCACTGATTTAGCATTAATTCATTTGACATTCCGCCTTGATTCGTAATTTCGCTGCACAATGAGTAAAGAGAAGCCATTAATTTTGGTAACCAACGATGATGGAATAACAGCCCCGGGCATTGCTGCGACAGTTGAGGTAATGAAAAAGCTTGGCAAAGTCGTGGTAGTTGCTCCAGACAGCCCTCAAAGTGGTATGGGACACGCCATTACAATAAATAAACCTTTGCGTCTTGATCAAAATCATCAATTTGGACCAGAAGTAGACAGCTATCAATGCAGCGGAACCCCTGCTGATTGTGTAAAACTAGCCGTAGATAAAGTTTTGCATCGTCACCCAGATCTATTGGTTTCTGGAGTCAATCACGGCTCTAATTCTTCTATTAATGTTATTTATAGTGGCACTATGAGTGCTGCAGTAGAAGGAGCTATAGAAGGAATAACAGCAATCGGTTTTTCACTATTGGACTATAGTTGGGATGCAGATTTTACCGCAAGTAAAGACATAATGCACAAGGTAGCAAGTAATGTACTTAAACACGGTCTACCAGCGGACTCCTTGCTAAATGTGAACATACCAAAAGGGCCAATAGATGAAATAAAAGGAATAAAAGTGTGCAGACAGGCTCGAGCCAAATGGGTAGAAGAATTTGATCAAAGACAAGACCCGTATGGCAGACATTATTTTTGGTTAACTGGAAAATTCAAAAACTTAGACAAAGGAGAAGATACAGACGAGTGGGCTTTAGCAAACAATTATGTTTCAGTGGTACCGGTGCAGTTTGACCTTACAGCTCATCACGCCATTGCAAATCTAAATACGTGGGATTTATAGATGAAATACAACAGTAGAATATTGGGTTTTGTAGTAGGTTTTGTGGCACCGCTTATCATCCTATTTGGCATTAATGTGTATCAGTTTCCAGATATAAGTTTCATCACGTTTATGAAAACCGGATTTGCAACCGCTACACTCGCACCTTGGCTTAAACTGGCCGCACTATTTAATCTTGCTCCTTTCTTCCTATTCATCAATACAAATAGATTAAAAACTGCACAAGGTATCATTATGGCCACTTTCATTTATGGTTTTGTTATTGTCTATTTCACATTAATGTAGTGCATCAGCGAATTTATATTATATCAGGTGAGACTTCTGGCGACCAACACGCTGCTAAGGTAATTGCTGCCTTGCGCCAACTAGATCCTAAGTGCAAGATACGTGGTATGGGCGGCGACAATAGTAAAAATGCTGGACAAGAATTGGTGCTGCATCAAAAAGAAATGGCCATAATGGGCATTTGGGAAGTGCTCCTCAATCTAAGAAAAATTGTAAAGAATTTGGCGCTGATTAAAAACGATATAAGTGAATGGAAACCTGATGTGATCTTACTTATTGATTATCCAAGTTTCAATTTCAAGATTGCAAAACACGCTGCAACTTTGGGTATTCCCATTCATTACTACATTGCACCAAAAGTTTGGGCTTGGAAAGAAAACAGAGTTAAATTTATTCGGAAATACATATCTACACTTTACAGCATTTTACCTTTTGAGATTGAATATTTTAGGAATAAAGGAATTGATGCCATTTATGTAGGAAATCCAAGTAAAGAAGCAATAGATGCCTATAAAATGACACATCCATTGTCTGAAAAATCGAAGAAAATAGCACTGTTGCCAGGAAGTAGAGCGCAAGAAATACTTACATCTTTGCCTATTATGCTCGACGCTGTAAGAGGTCTAGATGGGTTTGACGTACTAATTGCACAAGCTCCCGGATTTGATGATGAGTTTTATCACCAATTTGGAGCAGGGCTAAGATTGATAAAAAATGATATGTACTCATTATTGGCACAAAGTGATGCTGCCATAGTTACATCGGGCACAGCAACCTTAGAAACTGCACTGATGGGAGTGCCTCAAGTAGTTTGTTATAAAACGAGTAAGCTATCGTATGTAATAGTAAAGTATTTAATAAAGGTTAAATACATATCACTGGTAAATCTTATTTTGGATAAGCCCAGCATAACGGAGCTAATACAAGACGAATTCAATGCAGAAACAGTTCGCAAAGAATTAGAAAAGCTACTTCAAGCAAGTGCTAGGCTTAACCGACTGAAAGAGGATTATGAACAGCTAAATAGTAAATTAGGCAATCATAAACCATCCGAAGCTGTAGCACGAGGACTTCTATAAAAATAAAAAAACACCAAGCTTTGGGCTTGATGTTTTTACATAACACTATCTTTGATTTCGTTTAGTTTTTTATCAATTTAGATCGAAGTTTTAATCCGTCTGTATTTGATACTTCTATAAAATACAAGCCCTTAGACAGATGAGATGTATCTACCCCCCCTTCTTCATTTTGAATTTCGTAGGTAGTAGATTCTACTAACTGACCTGCATTATTATAAATGGTTACTTTGTTGAATGGTATTCCAGAAGCATAGATATGTGCAAATTCATTCACAGGATTAGGATATATTTCTAATCTATAGTCCAACTTGTTTATACTTCCAATATTCAATTTAGGCCCAAGGTATTTATCAGTCCACAGCATATATTCTCCTGGCTCAAAATCTAAGCTCATACCCACATCTGTTACATCTAGACTATCACCGCTAAAGTATTCATACCATTTACCTGTGTGCTGAAAATTAGCGGTCATTGTTATATTTTTAGTATCAAAATTGCCATAAACAGCCACTTGCATATCTGTTCCATTTAAGAAAATTAGTTTTCCTGTGCCTCCCAAATCAAGGCTGTAATTACTATTTACAAAAGCATTAGATGTTGTTTTAAGTTTATTTATGGCTGCATGTACTTCGTACACATCTCTTCTGTTAGACGCTTGATTGTACTCCCATTTGATAGGTTTATTACCCACTCTTCCGTTATAATCAATCGAATAATCATACCCTAACTCCAT
>JBEAPG010000232.1:0-4168 GCA_041164545.1 Bacteroidota bacterium | reverse complement strand
TTGTTGACCCACATTAGTCAAAACCGTAGTCAGCAATTGGCCTCTTTCGCTGGTGTTAATATTTAATTTAACCAATCCAGTACTTGGATTTGGGAATAATTTCACATTTGCGTTTAAGCTAAAAGTAGGAGCAGAGAGTATGTCTTTTTCATCTAATACGGTGATTGTAAAACCTTCTCTTTTTAGCATAATACCATTGCTGTCTAAGCCTACAGAATCGCAATAGGTGCTGCTACAACCAGCGGCAGAATCGTAAATTGTAAGGCATAGTGAATACAAGCCAAAGCTATCGTATTCGTGTGTAGGATGTTGCTGGTTTGATGTGCTTCCGTCTCCAAAACTCCAAGAATATTGCGTATTTGAACTCGTACCTGTACTGTTATTTATTACATACAGGTTATATAGGTTTGATGTATCTGTAGCGTAATAGAACGAAGCTTGACAGGTAGAGCTGGCCGAAACTGATATTGTGTCGCACTTGGTATCGCATATTGATCCATTATCGCGATATATTTCTAAACATACTACATATGTGCCGTTTTGAGCATAAGTGTGTGAAATGGTCGAGTCATTCTCATTGTGCCCAATTCCATCGCCAAAATTCCAATCCATATTATACCCACTTGGCAAGCTTTCGGTTCTTGAGAAAGTGACCGTTCTGCCGTCTGAAGAATAAACAAAATCAGCGCTAGGGCAAGGAGGTGCACCACAAGAACTATCCGGAGCTGAAAGGAATAGACTATGATCCACGGTACCGAAAATCATTATGTTGTCTGTGTAATCCGTAATGTAGGTAGCAATTGTGCTGCTATTGGTGACTCCCCAATAATTATATCTAAAGTTAAGTGTGTCCGAATTGGTAGGGGTACCATTTGAACCCGAAATTTCCACTTTTGCTGCGGTTCCGCCATTTGTCAAGAAATTATTATTGTTTGCTTTAAAAGATCCAATAAGATAGGTTGATGATGGGCGAGACAATTTAAACATGGGATAGTAAGCCGTTGAACCGCAATAATCCAAGGTATTATTCGAAAAATCAATATTTACGATTATGCCATATGCATAAACAGATAGCTGAACTCCATTGCTCATATTCATGAATTTGTTACACGTTATAGAAGCGTTGCCATAATGATAAAAGTTAACCGCTCTTAAATTATATACCTTGTTTTCATTAAACTGTATAGTGCCGTATAAATACAAGTAATACGCATCGTGGAAATAGTTGTTTTCAACTATCATCGTAATGTTTGTTCCGGAAGTGTAGATGGGGTATCCATAGTTCGAGGCATCGCCACGCATATCGTTATTGGTAATTGTAGCAAATCTTGGAGTAGAAGATGAGCCAGCCATATAAATACCGTAATACATATCAGAAAAATTACAATGGTCTACGCGAATTGCCGACGTGTAAACCGTGATTGCCCTCGAACCTGAACCCGTTCCGGTTATATCACAATATTGAAAAAGAGCACCTCTTTGTAGACTATCATTGTAGGCCATACTTTTAGCAGATAGCTCTATTTGGGCGTTAGAAATGGAAATGCGTGATGAGGCAGTTCCAGCAGCCAAAAACTCGCCATCTACCTTTAGTCCGGCGTTATTTGAAAAAATGATGTCGACACCTGGTGACACTATCACAGAGATTCCTGAATCTATATATGTGTTTTTGTCTATAAGATATGGGCTTCCGCTTACAGTCCAAGTTTGGTTACTTGTAATAAGAGCAGGTACCGTGGTTTGACCGAAAACAGCGGAACTTAAAGTGATAGCCAATAATAAAACGATGTAATTTAATTTCATAATGATGTTGTAAATGTAGTAGTATATACGGAGCTCTCGATAAAAGGGTTGGGTATATAAATGAAAAAAGCTCCATTTAGGAGCTTTTTCATTTATTTTTTGTATCAATGCCTAATAACAGGAGCCTTTATAGAAGGGGTTTTCGACTTTCCACCTCCTCCAGATGGGTTGCTACCACTTCCGTTGCCTCCAGAAGGAATTCGTATGTTTGGATAACTATAGTCATCTTCGCCCTCATATCTTGTTCTTGTAGTTTGAGGACAAGGGTTTCTTATTATTATTTTTTCAGCATCTTCAGGGTCGATATAATATGTTTCTGTTACGGTTTTGGTGTAGCCTTCTTTTACCAATCTTTGCTCATAATCAGATGCACTCAAGTCAAATACTACCCCAATTTTAAATTGTCCGAAGTCTGTTTCTTGCTCTTTGAGGTACAAGCTGTATGCAGTACCTGCAAGTCTGCTATTGCTCAGGTCAACTACAGATTTTGTTTCACCCACAATTTGTTCATACCTTACGTCTAGAGATGCGTAATCAGTAAGTCTAATTCGTGCACCTACACCACCTCCCATAGTCATAAGTGCAGTAGTTTTTACGCTTGAGCGGGTGCTGGATTCTACATCTACCGGAGGATTATGCATACCCACTGTTTGTCCTGTGCCATATATGCGCGGTCCTGCAAAAAAAGTAGCATAAGGCACTATAAAGAATTTAGGATATTCTATATGACCACGGAGTAATATATCGTTAGAAACCGAACCCAGGAAGGTATAGCCAATGTCTTCGTTTACAGTGTTTAATATTACTTCTTTGCGGTCGCTTCGTCCTCTAAACTGCATACCCCAATCTATGCCTCCATAGAGAGCAAATGGGGTTTTGGCAATGAGATTTCCACTCATAAACTGAAGGTTAAAGCCGTGCGTTTTTGCATCAAAGCTGTCCGGAATGTTAAGACCTTCTTGTGTATAATGCATACCAATCCAGAAGTCGCTTATATCACCGGTGTGCTTAATTCGTACATTTTCGTATTGTGGTGCTACCCACACTTCTTTTTCCAGTGTTTTTATTACTCTTTTAGGTTTAGTTTGTACAGGAGGTGAGTCTACGGAAAGCGTTTTACTTGGAGCATCAGCTATAGTCTGTGGCATCGTTGTTTCATTTCCTAAAATTACACCACCGTCCTTCTGCGGAATTTCAGCTTTGTTTGCTGGTTTTGTTTGCGCTTTATTCTTGTTGTTTGCGCTTTCTAATTCGTTGTACAGAAGGGCAGCGCTTTCAGTTTCATTTGGAGATTTTGATGCTTGTTCAGGGGTTTCCCATACTGCTTCGGGTAAAATAGATTTGGTTGTTCGGCTAGAATAAACCGCGTTGGTGCTGAAAGTACTTAGCGCATAAATGCCGATAGCGGTGATTGAAAATAATGTTGTCATAATAATGGTTGTTTTTAAGTGTTTAGAGTTTATAAATGAGGATAAGAAAAGTATTATCCATGGTTTTCTTGGTTCATCAAGCAAGGCTTGCATCTTCGTCCAATCTGCATCCATAAAAGGAGCTTCATAGTGTTGCAAAGCTTCATTTGCTGCCTGGTCTATCGATATGTTTTTTCGTTTCTTCATATCTTTTCTTCTAATTTTTGCTTCAATATTTTGCGTGCCTGATTAAGGTGCCATTTGCTTGTTCCTTCAGAAATGTCAAGAAGTTTAGCAATTTCACTGTGTTTATAATGTTCAAGAGCTACGAGGTTAAATACCATTCTTGTGGCTGCAGGTAGGTGTTGAAGTAGCTGAATCCATTCATCTGGCATCACGTTTTCAGTATAATCAGGATGAATACTTGCTTCAATTTCTTGCTCGCTTATTGAAATAAAATCCGACTTTTTTAATGCTTTTCGTGCATAGTCAATAGCCGTATTTTTTATAATGCGGTAGGCCCACCCTTCAAAGCTTTGTTTGGTGTCACAGTTTTTAAGGTTGTTAAATATTTTTAAAAATCCATGATTTAGTGCTTCTAGTGCATCATCGCGATTTTCGAAATACCTCAGACATAGACCTAAAAACTTACCGTGAAATTGCTTATACAAATGAGCTTGTGCTAAGCGATCCTTTTTTTTCGCTTTAGCTAAAACCCCAGATAGATCTTGGGTTTGTTCTGTAATTCTTGTATGGCTAAGCGTGATATTCAAGAGCGTTTTTGTCTCTTTCTACTCTAACTACGAACTAAGTTAGGAATATGGTTGGGTATTTCTTGATTTTTTTTAAAAAAGGGTTGGTTTATTTTGTGTTCAATAAATAGAAAAAACTATGCCAATAAGAATGGTGCCCGACGAAAACCAAGGTCAAAACAATCAAAACAACATTCCCAGAAA
>JBEAPG010000231.1:0-4171 GCA_041164545.1 Bacteroidota bacterium | reverse complement strand
GACCACCTTTAAAAATGAGACCTAGTACATCCATACTTTCTTGCGGTTGAGTGGCGAGCGAATCTATTACGGTCGTACCATCTCCTACTGATTGAAGTAGTATTTGCATATTATTTTTCTTTAATAACTAATTGTTGTTTAACTTTTTTCTGAGCCATAGTTAGATATTCTTTGGCTACTTTCTCTTTACTCAATGCTATAATTTGCACTCTGAAATTTCCATTTTCATTCCATACAAATGCTCCTTTAAATGTTGGAATTAATTGCTCTTTTAGTTTTTCTGCGGCAAAGGTGTCTGCTTGAACTTCAGTGCATACAGCAAATAGATTAAGCTTTTTTACCGGGACAGAAATAGTGGTTTCTTCTTTCTTTTCGGCCTTTGTCTGTGTTATTACTTCACCTACCGGTTCAATTGCAGCTTGTTCTTTTACTTCAGGGATGTTTGTTTGTTCAACTTGATTTTCGATAGAAGAAGGAGTATCTAAGGTTGGAGTATCAAGCAAATCGGCATATGCATTAGATTGCGATTTGCCGTTGGTGTATTCAATGTAGGCAATACCACTCAGTAAAGTCAAAATAAAGATGGAGCCCAGTACATTTACCCAACGCAAAGATCTCGGTTCTTTAATTTTTGTTTCTTCTACTTTGTTCCCCAATTGAAAACTTCTTTTCTTTTCTTGCTCTTCAAGGCGTGTTTCATTGCGCAATTTTGGTGTCGTATCTGCGTGTTGAGTTGGCAGTGCAACAGGTCTTAGTTGAACTGGTTTTTGACTTTGAACGGTTTTTACTTCTTGACGGCTTTCTATGGTTTTTAGTCGCAACTTGGGCAATCCGTAAGATGAAATTTGGAAATTAACAGAATGATATGGGACAAAAATGAGCTTTTCTTCTTTTGTTAGATAAAACGTACCAACTTCACTCACTTCTGCATTTCTTTTGGTTGCTAATTTTTGTTGCAGGTCTTCCACATAATTCTGAATAGTGGCTACACCTTGTTCATAGCTATACGTATATTTTTGACTTAAGTGATTTGCAATAAGTCCATCGTTATTTACGATTTGGGCATTGAAAGAAATAGCTTTGCTTCTAGGGTTAGCGTATTTTGCATTGATATTGCGCTCTGCCTCTTTTTCATTTACTAAAAAGGCACCAAAAGATGGTATAATTACACAATTGTGTTTATACAGTAGAAAAGCTATGTCTTTGGCCAAATTCATCGAGTTGCAAAATTAATGAAATCAGACTGCATTATAAAGAAAAGGTAACACCTGCTAACGCATTTAATCCTTGGGCATTATACAAATTCCATATTTGATAATTTTGATTAAGGATGTTATTTACTCTTACAAATCCAGAAATATTCTTTTTGTAACGATATTCTGCACCAATGTTAAGGTCATTAATCGCTCCGAGTGAATAACGCGTACCTTTCAGATCTATTGCTTGTCTATCGCTAGTCATAAAGAATCCTCCGTTCACGTAAACTTTATCTGCTATTCTTATGGTAGCAAATAAAGCTGCATCGTAACTTGGCATTTGCCACGCTTCGGCTATGGTATTGGTATTGTATGAATAGAAATTACCTCTAAATCCGATATCCAAATTCTGATTTACATCAAACTTCAACTCTCCTGAGAATGTAAATTTTGCCATATCGTCAAAAACCATAGTGAAGTTTTTCAAGGTATTGGTATCATTCACAAAGAAGTATTGATTTTCAACGCTCGTTTGTGACATTTTAATACCGTATTCCACAAATCGCTTGAAGCTACCGTTCATACCTGCATATATCTCAAACACGTTTCTGGTATTTGGTATAACAAAATTATTTCCTAAGAAAAGGTTTTCGTAACTTAATGATTTTAAAGTGTTTTGCTGTAAACCGCCTAAGATTCCTGCGTAGGCTCTCAGCTTGTCTGGTACTAAATATGTTTCGGCTTTTAGATATGGAGCAACATATAGCTGACTATTACTACTGTCATTAAAATAATTGGCTAGTAGTCCCAAATCGAAATTGAATTTATCGTACTTGAAATCTACGTGAGGCAACACATCAAAAAATATACGCTGGTATTTTGCTCTTTCAGTAAGATTGGTGTACGTTCCTTTTAAATCAAGATGTATGGTAACTTTCCCAACTCCCAAACTACTATTGTTCATTGCCGAAAATGAAGTTTCATTTTCACCCAATTTGTCAAATATATTGAATCGAATATCTAGATCATCCTTCACTTTTTTCTTTTGAAAATTCCATAACGCAGAAGCATTTATGTCATTGTATATCTGGTTGATATCACCTAATTCTAAGCTTGGTGTATCCACCATATAGCCATAATAATGCACTACATTTCGCTGATAATCAATAGTTCCTGTTAAATCTGTCCCTTTTTCACGCTTTCCAAATGCGGTAACTCTATTTTGACTAAAAAGTCCCTGCTCAGGATTAGACGATGCATTTGCTGCATGATGTTTTACCCTCAATCCATAAGTGTAATATTTATCTTGAGTATTATGAATACTAGCGTCTAAATAACTTGTAAGGTAATTTCCACCGCCAACTTCAACATAATTATCGAACAAATCTTGTTTTGGTTCTGGTTTTACAAATACGGGATTTATTGGAGTATACACCGATTTTGGTTTGTAACTCACATTAGGAAATTCGTATGAATAGGAGGGAGGACTTACCTTAGGTTCTTCCAATTCAGGTTCAATATCTATTTTTACAGATTGAGCAACATCAGGCTTGTAGTTGGTATATACGTCTATATTTTCCAGTCTTGAGCTGTCAATGCGCGATTGAGCATTAGCTTGAACTAAGAAACATGTAGTTGCAATAAGAAAAGTAAGATTTTTCAAAATGGCGTTGGGCATATTATTGACCAACGAAATTACGTGCACAATCGTATATCAAATGGGCGTGGAAAGATTTAATATCAACACCTTATCCATTTATTGATATTTAGACTTTGTAAGTCTATATTTGGAAAAATAAGTTTAGATAAAAATAATGTCAAAATCAGAAAACGCGGAAAAACTAAAAGCACTAAAGCTTACCATAGATAAGTTGGAGAAAAGCTACGGAAAAGGAGTTGTGATGAAGATGGATGATGCTTCTATCGTAAGAGTTGATACTGTTTCTACGGGTTCTTTAGGCTTGGATATAGCCTTAGGTGTGGGTGGATTTCCAAGAGGAAGAGTTATAGAAATATATGGACCCGAATCTTCAGGAAAAACAACACTTGCTATGCATTGTATAGCTGAAGCACAAAAAACAGGAGGAATCTGCGCCTTTGTAGATGCAGAACATGCTTTTGATAAGTTTTATGCCGAAAAAATAGGTATAGATACCAATGAATTATTGATTTCTCAGCCCGATGATGGAGAGCAAGCACTCGAAATTGCAGACAATTTAATACGTTCCGGCGCCATTGATGTTATTGTAATTGACTCGGTTGCAGCATTGGTGCCACGCGCTGAATTAGAAGGCGATATGGGTGATAGTAAAATGGGTTTACAAGCGCGTTTAATGTCGCAAGCATTGCGTAAACTTACGGGTACAATCAACAAAACGGGTTGCATTTGTATATTTATAAACCAATTAAGAGAAAAAATTGGTGTTATGTTCGGAAACCCAGAAACAACTACCGGTGGTAATGCACTTAAATTTTATGCTTCGGTACGTTTGGATATTCGTAGAACGGGAAGTATAAAAGATGGAGTAGATGTAATAGGAAACAGGGTGAAAGTGAAAGTAGCTAAAAACAAGGTTGCACCTCCGTTTAGGGTGGTAGAATTTGACATCATGTACGGTCAAGGTATATCCAAAGTGGGGGAAGTAATTGATTTAGGCGTTGAAAATAATGTTATCCAAAAAAGTGGTAGTTGGTTTAGCTATGGCGATACCAAATTGGGTCAAGGACGTGATGCGGTGAAACAAATACTTTTAGATAATCCAGAAATGATGGATGAAATAGAACAAAAAATAACGGATGAAATAAACGGTGTGGTTGCAGAACCTGCAGCGGCTGAATAATTATAAAAATACAATTTTTTACTAAATGCCTGTAACAAAGAGTTATGGGCATTTTTATTTATTACCTTTAAACCTCCTATAAGGTGCTGCAATATACATCATCAGCATTCGCGATAGTCGAAATGAAATAGGAGA
>JBEAPG010000230.1:0-4177 GCA_041164545.1 Bacteroidota bacterium | reverse complement strand
GCGCATTTATGTTCATACGCAAAAAAGTGCTAGACAAAATCGGCCTTTTGGACGAAACTTTTTTTATGTACGGCGAAGACATTGACTTAAGTTACCGTATTGCCCTTGCAGGATGGAAAAACTACTATTTTGCTGACACTACAATTATTCACTACAAAGGGGAGAGTACAAAAAAACAAAGCACCAATTATGTCCGCGTTTTTTATAAAGCGATGGTCATTTTTGCAGAGAAACACTATTCTGGTCAGCATAAAACGGCATTTAAATTCCTTATTAATTCAGCCATTTACGCTCGCGCGGGAATAGCGTTAGCCATAAATATTGCAAAGTCTATTTGGTTACCTGTTTTGGAGGCCATACTCATTTTTGGGTCTATGTATTTTTTAAAAAATTATTGGGAAGAACATATAAAATTCATTAAAGCTTACCCTAGGGAAATGATGACAATACATCTCCCCTATTATACCTTGGTTTGGGTAAGCAGTTTATGGCTCAATGGAAGCTATTCCTCTCCCTTTAATTTTGGCAAACTTGCTCGTAGTATTTTAACAGGCACCATATTAATTTTAGTCATCTACGGTCTGTTGCCTGATGGCCTGCACTTCAGTAGAGGCATTATCCTTTTTGGTACACTTATCATAATCGCTATTTTATTGTTATGGCGAAGTATTTACCATTTTGCGAAGTACCGAACTTTAGACTTTAGCCAGAGAAACAACACAAAAAGCATATTGGTAGGCAGCGCAGAAAAATGGACTAGAGTGGTTGAAATACTGAAATCATATCAAAAAAACTACCACCAAATTGGGTTTGTAAGCGATGCTAAAATCAACCATCCAAACTGGTTAGGCAGCACAAATCAACTAAGCGAAATAGTATCCATTTATGGAATAAACGAAGTTATTTTTAGTGGCGATGCTATAAAAGCGGAGGAGGTAATGAAATGGATGACTAAAATTGGACCGCAAGTGAATTACTATACCATTCCTGCTAATAGCGATTTTGTGATAGGCAGCCACTCTAAAAATGCAAACGGTCTTTATTTTGGTGAGCAATTAGAATTAAACTTATCTAAACCCGAAAACGTAAGAAAAAAACGTCTTTTTGATATCCTTGTTGCACTCTTCTCTATCTTACTTTTCCCACTTTGGATTTTTAAAAAAGGCAGAACTTTGTTGAGCCACAGTTTGGCAGTACTTTCAGGCAAAAAAACGTGGGTTGGTTATTCAAAAAATGAGGCAACTCTTCCGTATATAAAACCAGGTATTTTCACGACGGCTTATATGCTCAGTACTCCCAAAGATCAATTTCTACACAACTTAGATAAACTATATGCCCAAAACTATTCCATTCTCCTCGATTTACGTGCAATTTGGTGTAGCTAAAGACATTCTACTTTAGTAAAGTTCATAGTATTATTGGTCTGCATTAAACCAATAAAATAGGAATATATTATATTTGAATGTCTTGTTAGTAAAGGTTGTAGTTAGATTTATTTTTATCATTTTTTTAATGATGGAATCCCTAAGTGCTCTTGGGCAAGGGAAAGTTGCTGTCACTATTTCAAATCCTTCTTCTTTCGAACTATGTATCCCATCTGATTATGTACAATTAGAAGTACGCAACATTACCACATCTACAGTTACCGGAATTGAATGTAAACTAGAACTCCCGACAGGAGTCACCTATATTCCTGGCTCTATAAATAGCAGTCAAGCATCGGAAAAAACGATTACGGATTTGAACAAACCCATTTTCTCTGTAAATAATCTGAGTATTACACAGGCTGGCGTTTTTCAAATTAGGATAAACTTAGGTTGTGCTATATCCGCATTTTTAAATAATGGAGGACTTGCAATAATCAAATCTACAACTTCGTACGCAGGTGGCAGTGTAGACAAAAGTTCGTCACCTTTTAATGTAAAACAGCCTTCACTGCAGATTACTAACATTACAAACCAATTTAAAACAGCTAATCTTCAAGAAATATTTGTACGTACTGTCACACTTAAAAACAGCGGCACAGGTCGCTTAGCAAATGCCACCTTTTACCGCAAATACCCTAGCGGTTTGCAGCTAATTTCTGCCCAAGGCGGTACAATTAGCTTTTCTGGAGACACTGTATTTTCATATTTAGATTCTGCTGCATTTATTGGTATTGGTAATAACGACAAGTATTTCGACCTGAACGAAACCATTACGCTTACGGATACTATAAAAGTTATTTCGTGCACTAATCTTGTTACGGTATTTCGAGCATACTGGGGTTGCAATGGATCTGTTTGCAATAGCACAAACTCATCAGCAAACGTAAGTATTTCAACGCGCAGCCCAGATTTGGTAGTTACCACCCAAGCCGGCACTAGTAATTGCTTGAACGGCACGTTGCTAGACCAACAGGTAATTTTGTACAATAAAGGGAATGACACCGCCCGAAGTGTAGACTTTCACGCATTTCAAGCATATTCTGTAGGATATTACAATTACATTCTTACCGAAATATTATCGAACAGTTTTAACGTAAGTAATAGCTTAAGTTCTTCTGGCAGTTCTATTAATCCTTATAAAACCACCTACACTTATAATTTGGGAGCATATGCGTGCTTAAGCGGAACGCCAGTAGGCGAAGCATTTTTTATATTACCCGATATGGCACCTGGAGATTCATTGGTAATTCGATGGAAAACAATGTCGTGTTGCCCTCAAACTTGCAATGCAACCAACTTTTATTTCCAACGGTGGAAGTGCGAAGTGGCATATAATAACCAGTGCGACAAAACCTTACAAAGCGGCGAAGTTTGGGGTAGCACAGGCTTTATCAATAGCAATGTGATTAGCAAATTTGTTCCAACAGATATTCAAGATGGAGAAACCAAGCGGCTGGAGTACACATTTAGTAATGGTTATTTGCTCAACCCCATCAGCAGTTCGCAAGCAAAGGTTCAACTCATACTATCCGCAGGTCTTACCCATAGTAAAACAGCGGCTGATTTTAAATTTGCTCACGCTAACGGAACAAGTTGGACGCCTAGCTATTTCACCCAAAGTGGAGATACTATTACCGCCTACTTTAATGGAGTCCCCACTGTTACTCTGGTTAGAGGAGAACTGTTAATCGACATAAAAGGCACGTGTTCTGGAGTATCTGCCAATAAAAATGCAACGTACCAAGTAAACTTTTCTTACAACCCAGATACATTATGCAGCTCCAACTGCTACATGCCTATTTATTGCAATGCAGATGTAATGCGTATACACTGTGATGCGTCTTGCAATGCAGGCATGCATTTCAATGGATTTTCTGCTGTCAGAACCAGTTATGGCCAACCTGACAATAATAATGACGGAGAACCCGATGCGACAGGAAGCTTAGACTTTGATAAAATAAAACTAAATAGAATAATGTACGGCGATACAGTACTTGCTACATTTAGAGGCAAAGTGCATAACGCCGGCAGTATTACCAATTGGTATTTTGGCAAGGCTACCTCCACTATTGAGTATGGTTATTATTTAAATATTGCTGATGTTCGTATAAAAATTTACCGACAAGGCAACTTACTTTTTAACTGCAATAACATTATTCATTCCAGCAGTGTTTCCGGTTACAATAAGACATTTACATTTGACATTAGTTATAACAACCTAGTCAATTCGGGTTGCTCTTTGTATTCTGCTTTTGCCTACTTAAATGTAGATAGTGTAGAGTTAGAAGTAACCTATGTGGTAGACAAAAACCCAGGAAATGCAAGCCGCGAACTGAAGATGACAAATAATTTCTATTTGAGTTCGGTTGCAAATCCCACGAGCAGCAGTCAGATTTATCAATGCGACACTTTTTCTGCTCGACTTAATTTAAATGGATCGTTCTATTTAAATTATGCAAACGATAATCTCAATAATTCCAGTTGTAACGCTTTTAGCGCAAATCAAAATTTTTATTTAAGTATAGGCCCATCAAGCGGAAATTATGCCGGAGGTAATCTATTTCCAAATGAGTATAGAAAATGGGCGCGTATGCAAGAAATTATAGTTAGGAAAGACCCTGGATTCGATTTGACAAACGCTGCCATTATTCAATACCGAACTAAAGGGACAGGAGCGACAGCTTGGGAAAGATATCTAAGTATAAAACCATACTCTAGCACTCCAACTGAACTTAAATTTCGGATAGATT
>JBEAPG010000229.1:0-4196 GCA_041164545.1 Bacteroidota bacterium | reverse complement strand
TAGCCGGAAAATGCCCTGTACATAAGCTGCTGGAAAAAGCAATTGAGATAAAAAGCGAGATGTTATAACTTGCTTTAGGACAGATAATAGAAAATGTATTGCATGTTGTTTATTTGTAGGCTACATTTCAATGACATTTACGAAGCATATTCCATCATCCATTCTTAAAATCGTAAAAATCTATGGAGCTGCTATTGTCATTTTCACCCTATTTCGCGGTGGTCTTTTGCTTGCACAATGGAGTTCCCAAAGTGCAAATCTAAAAGCCAGTGAAGTTCTAAAAGCATTTATAATGGGTTGGCGATTTGATACGGTAATTGCCTCTTATTTCTTAGCACTTCCTTTTCTATTGCTTACTATTGGACTGTTTACACCCAAATTAGAGCGAGGTTTGACCCACATTACCAAGTGGATTATCCTACTTCTATTTACTTTTGGTTTCGGTATTTCTGCTGCGGATATTCCTTATTTCAATCAGTTTTTTAGTCGATTTTCTGTTGCTGCTTTTGAATGGATGGACAGCCCCGTGTTTGTGTTCAAAATGATATTTCAAGAACCCAAATACGGTTTGTTTATTCTACCATTTTTAGCGGTTGTATTTGTGTTTTATCGTTTTGTTACCAAAACATTCAAACCAGAAATGGAAAAGCCTGCAAAGGGTCAACTGCCTTATAAAATTGCATTTTCTACATTGGTGGCGTTATTACTATTTGTGGGAATTAGAGGTCGATTAGCCCATAAATCGCCCATAAGGGTTGGCACCGCATACTTTAGTAACAATCCCTTTATCAATCAATAGGGGTTGAATGCCAATTTCACCTTCCTCAAAAGTTACCTAAATAGCAAAAAACCAGAAAACCAGGAAGTGCTTTTAATGGATAACAATTTGGCTATTAGCAATATACAAGGATATTTAAACATAAAAAATGCTGACGCTAATAAGCCACTTAGTCGCACAATTGCATATCCACAAAGTAGCACCGGCCTTAAAAATGTCGTAATTGTGATTATGGAAAGTATGAGTGCACGCAAAATGAATAGGCACGGAAACACAAAAAATCTGACGCCATTTTTAGATAGCTTAAGCAACCAAGGCGTTTATTTTACCAATGCATATTCTGCTGGCATTCATACTTTTAACGGTATTTTTAGCACTCTTTTTTCTATGCCGGCATTGTTTCGCCAGCATCCTATGAAAAGTACAACCATCCCCGACTATCAAGGCATTTTTGAATCGCTTGGCAAGCACAACTATAACTCTATTTACTTTACCACTCACGATGGTCAATTTGACAATGTAGAAGGATTTTTGAAAGGAAATTATTGCAATGAAGTAATAGCTGCAGAGGATTACCCTTCAAGTGAAATAAAAACAACCCTTGGTGTCCCAGACGATTATATGTTTGAATTTGCTATACCAAGGATAAACACAATAAGCAAAAATCAACCTTTTGTTGCTGCTCTGATGACTGCCAGCGATCACGGGCCGTATTACATACCTGAATATTTTAAACCTAGGTCCGCCGACATAAAAGACCAAATAGTAGAATATGCAGACTACTCTTTGCAAAAATTTATTTCTCTGGCCCAGCAGCAACCATGGTTTGAGGAAACCTTATTTGTGTTCGTAGCAGATCACGGAGCACCCCTAAATCCTGTTTATGAAATGCCGCTTGCTTACAATCACACACCGCTTCTTTTCTATTGCCCCAAGTATCTAAACCAACCCAAAGCTTATACTAAAATGGCTAGTCAAATTGATATTTTCCCTACGGTTATGGGCATTTTGCAAAAAAGCTATACGAATAATACCTTGGGAATTGACTTATTAAATGAAGATAGACCATACGTTTTGATAAACGGCGATGACAAGTATGGCGTGTTAGATGAAAAATGGTTTTTGATGGTAAAAAACGATGGCACCAAAAAGCTGTATCAATACCAAGATAAAAACAACAAAGACTTTTTGCCCGAAGAATCAGAACGCGCCAAGGCGATGGAAACCTATGGACAATCCAACTTGCAGGCATATCAATTCGTGTTAAAAAATAACCTACAGTAATGCTAATGCGAATTCTGAAGATAGGCATACTCATTCTGGTTGCCATAGCAGCTTTAATCTATACCTTGGGTGGAGGATTTGGAGACCGTACTATACAAGGAAATCTCGCGACCAAATCCATACAATTTGCACACAGAGGCTTAATTAATGACACTGCTGAAAACTCGTTAATTGGATTTGAGTTAGCCAGAAAAAGCAACTATGTAGCCTTTGAAACAGACGTATCTGCTACCCTTGACAAACAACTCGTTTTGTTTCACGATAAAAATGGGAAGCGCCTTTTGGGTATAGATAAGCCCATTGATGAACTTACCTATTCCAAGCTCCAGCAATACGATATCCTTTACAAAGACAAGCCTACTCAAAAAGTTCCATTGCTTTCCACTGCTCTTTCCCACTTTGAAAAAAGTGACAGCGTTTATTGGTATTTAGACATAAAAACACCAAGCAAATGGATGGCTGATAGTTTAGTATCCATAATAAAAAGAGAAAGCGATGTGAATCAAGCCATCATTGCTAGCTCAAATATTCTTTTTCTCAGTTATCTCAAATGGAAAGAACCTGAAATTCAAACGGTATTAGAAGGTTATAATGCTGGAAAAGAATGGACCCACTATGCAATTCCACGAAATTGGAAACCTGATTACTACGCTAGTTTTCTAAATAAAATAGATGATGCGCATATTCGATTTCTGATAAATAACAACCTACTGCATCGGAAAATAGTTTATGGTGTAACCCAAGAAAACCTGGATAGGGCAAAGAGCCATGGCATTACAAAAATGGTGATAGATGCCACGCTGGATATACCAAAAATAATCTATTGCGACTAAGCTTTTTTTAAGGTGATACCAAAGGTACTCCCCTCTCCTACAGTACTTCGCACATTTATAGTTTGCCGATGTGCTTCCATTATATGCTTGGCTATAGATAAACCGAGTCCGCTTCCTCCTTCATTTCTGCTACGTCCCTTGTCCGTTCTATAAAAACGTTCGAACAAACGAGGCAAATGCTCTTTGGCTATGCCTTCTCCATCGTCGGCTACTTCTAACAATAAGTTCTTATCCATATCATACAAACCAATAAGCACAAAACCTTTTTTCTTACCGTATTTTATAGCATTTACTATCAGGTTTATAAGTACTTGCCTAATTTTATTTCTATCTGCCCAAACCATATACGACTTAGGACTTTGCTTTTTTATTTTAAGCGAAACATTTTTGTTTAACGCTTGCTGTTCCACAATTTCAAAAACCTCATTGATAAGAACTACAATATCAAACTTTTGAAAATCCAGATTCACAGCGTTACTTTCAAACTCCGCAATGGAGGTTAAATCTTCAACCAACTCCACCAACCGATCTACACCCTTGCTGGCTTTGTTTAAGAATACACGATTCACTTTTTTGTCTTCTAGCGCACCATCCAAAAGGGTATGAATGTAACCTTGAATACTCTGTATCGGTGTTTTGAGCTCGTGCGACACATTTCCTAAAAACTCCCTTCTGTAACTCGCCTGTTCTTTAAGTTGATTTATCTCTCGGCGGTTCTCTTTCATCCAATCCATCACTTCTTTGCTTACCTCTTCAATGGGGTCTTGATTATGATTTTCAAGCACTTGCGTAACAGATGAAGATTGTGTTTTAAATCGGTGAATGTTTTTATAAATCAGCTTTATCTTACGATAAATGAATTGCTTCAACAAATAATTGAAGAGGAGATAACTGGATAAAAAGGTAACAACGAGATTGAGAAAAATGCTGGCTACATCATCAGTAAAAAAGTAGACCACAACGCTCGAAAACAGAGCAACTAATAACGAGGATAATCCTGCAATATGGCGAGGTGATGGATTTTGAATCACCCTTCAAATTTATAACCTACTCCTTTAATAGTTTTTATTCTATCCTCACCTATTTTTTCGCGAATCTTTCTGATGTGCACATCTATGGTTCTATCTACCACAAATACATCGGTGCCCCAAACCTTATTCAATATGTTTTCTCGGGTAAAGACTTTGCCCGGTTTGGATGCCAAAAGATACAGTAATTCAAATTCTTTTTTGGGCAAGATAAGGTCGTGGTCTCTTACGGTTACCATAAACGCATTTCTATCTATGCGCATATCTCCCACT
>JBEAPG010000228.1:0-4201 GCA_041164545.1 Bacteroidota bacterium | reverse complement strand
TGTGGTATTAAACTCACTAAGTAAAGCTAATTTGTATACTGCAAATCACCCTTATATTCTAGAAAGTGCTAACCACGAAGTTGGCCCTTAATTAGAAAGGAATTCATATTTAAAAAAGCTGCAATTGAAAATTGCAGCTTTTTTTTTTGCCAATGTAACCAGGATAACTTTGCCTTATAATCTGACATTTAACTTTGCCCAATAATGAAAAAAACCGCAACTATATTACTTTTTATCTCCGTGTTCATTGGCATCATTTCTTCTTGTAATCAAAACAGTGCTTCAGATACAACTACAGGGAATAAAGCAGAAATGGAACAAGGATATGCACTTATCAATACCTATTGCGTGAGTTGCCATACTCCTGCAGGAAATGCAGATAATAGAATAGCTCCACCCTTTATTGCCATTAAGAAGCATTATATCAATAATAAGACTTCCTATCAAGAATTTGAAACAGCCATAGCAGCTTATATTAATAATCCTACTAAAGAAAATAGCAAGATGCCCGGCGCAGTAAAGCGGTTTGGTGTCATGCCAAAATTAGAACTAAAAGCAGAAGATGTTTCTAAAATTGCTACATATATCTACTATACAGAACTAGAATCTCCTGAATGGTTTAAAAAACATTATGAACAAGAGCACGGCTCTGCGCAGAATACTATATCCGATCAATCGAAGTTAGAAATTGGGCAAAAAATGGCGATGCAGACTAAGGGTGTTTTAGGTAAAAACCTATTGAACGCCATAGCCAACTTAGGACCTGATGGTGCTGTATCATTCTGCAATACTCGAGCAATTTCATTTACTGATAGTATGGCAGCAGAACTACACGCCAATATAAGACGAATTAGCGATCAACCGCGAAATCCTCAAAATAGGGCTTCTGATGCTTACTTAAGTAAAATACAGAGTTATAAGCAACAACTGTCTCGCGGAGAGGATCTTAAAGGTGACAGCGTTCTTAGTAACGGAAAATCGTACTACATATATCCTATTGTAACCAATGCAATGTGCCTAAAATGTCACGGAGACACGAAAAAAGATATAGCACCAAAAACCTTAGCTAAAATAAATGTGCTTTATAAAATGGATGAAGCGACGGGTTATACTGAAAACCAGCTACGAGGTATTTGGGTCGTAGATTTTGATTAATACTGGATTTCCTACTTCTTCTTTTTTTTCTTCTTAGGCGCTTGTACCTGATTCATTAGGCTTCGCCAATCTGCCTTAAACTCACTTTCTATTTCCAAGGTTTCTTGGTAGTCAGATTTACTAACGACTGCTCTATTTATGGGGACTGTTGTATAAGCCTCTATTGCTTCGAGTAATGGTTTTTCCTGTTTCGCACAAAACGCTAATGCCTCGCCCTTGTTTCTTCCCCTACCCGTTCTTCCAACTCTGTGCACATAATTTTCCGGCTGCTCGGGTAGGTCATAATTTATAACATAATCTACGTGTGGAATATCTATACCTCGGGCACTTACATCTGTAGCTATTAGCACTTTAGACTTACCTTCAGCAAAATTTCTTAGACTGTCTTCACGCTCGTCTTGCTCCTTATCCCCGTGTATGGTATCTGCGTCAACTTCTAATCGTTCAAGTGCTGCTTTTACGCGTTCGGCTCTGACTTTGGTTCGCACAAAAACTAAAAATTTTTCTTCGGGATGTTCATTAATTAACCGCTGGAGGAAAAATCGCTTATCATTCATTTCTACAAATACAACACGATGATTCACATTTTTACTGACTGGATCTTTAGGCGAAATATGTATCCGAATGGCATCTCTAACCAACGAATAGGCCAGTTTCTTAATGTTTTTATCTATGGTAGCCGAAAAGAAAAGTGTTTGCCTTTTTTTAGGTAAAAAACGAATTAAATCCGTTATGTCCTTATAAAATCCTAAAGCCAACATTTGATCTGCCTCATCTAAAATTAGAACTTCTATTTTATCCAATTTTAAATAACCCTGACTTACCAAATCAAACATTCTGCCCGGCGTGGATACCACAATGTCCACTCCATTTAAGAGTTTTTGTATCTGAGGTTCTTGTTCCACGCCACCATAAATACTAATGGTTTTTACTTTGGTGTTTTTTCCAAGCGATTGAAATACTTCGGTAATTTGAACGGCCAATTCTCGAGTAGGTACCATTATTAAACCACGCACGGCATTGCTTCTCGACTTTTGTTTTATGTGTTGAATTTTGTCAATTACGGGTATGGCAAACGCACCTGTTTTGCCAGTACCTGTTTGGGCAATAGCAAGCACATCTTCACCCCTTTGCACGGGCGGAATGCACTTAAACTGAATATCCGTGGGGCGTTTAAAACCCATTTCGTCCAAATTTCTTTTTAGTTCGTTCGATAGGCGGTATTCTTCAAATTTCATTTGCAATGCAAAGGTAAGGTATATAGCAACAACCGCGAATTAGAAATGTGCATATACATTTCGTAGCTTAAAACGGTGATTTTCTTTTATCATACTATTTGCTAAAAAAACAAGGAAGCTCTATTTTACCAAATGAATGATCCTTCTGTGTTGGTCAATTACAAAGAACCCCTCACAAAATTTCAATTGTTGTATATTTTTTATGGAAGTTGTTTAAACTTT
Organism: Bacteroidota bacterium; assembly: GCA_041164545.1. Lineage (GTDB taxonomy): Bacteria > Bacteroidota > Bacteroidia > NS11-12g > UBA9320 > UBA9320. The sequence goes on along the minus strand of JBEAPG010000228.1, from coordinate 1,586 downwards.
CTACTTCCGGCCATTTAGTAAACTTGCATTAATCAATTTACATTTTAACAATAAATTCAAAAATCTAGATATTTCTTCAAACTTGAATTTAGGCTCCCTTTATTGTACAAATGGAACTTTAGAACAACTCTCGGCAGGCGAAAATGCTTTTCTTTTTCTCGAGCAAATCAATTTTAGTAACAACGCAATGGATAGCATCGATCTTTCGAATTTTCCTAACTTGAAATATCTGAAGTGCAATGACAATAGGCTACGCAGCTTGGCTTTGGATTCGAATAGTAACCTACGGACGCTTAATTGCGGAAACAATGATCTAAACCAACTAAAATTGGATAATTCTAAAGAGCTACATGAGCTCATTTGTGATTCCAACAAGTTAAAGTCCTTGGATTTGTCGGCAAATACGAAACTTTCTACTGTAACATTGAACAGCAATTTGCTAGACTTTCTTGATATAAGAAATAATAACCCTAGATACGTAAAACTAAACACGAAGAATAATCCAAATCTTGCCTGTATATCGGTAGACGACGTGGCAGCTAGTACTGCGTATTGGGCGGATGATGTAGATCCTTCTACAGCGTTTTCTACATCTTGCAAAACTGCGATTGATGAGGTAAAAATAGAAGACATTATCCTATTTCCAAACCCAAGTGATGGTCACTTTTCTATAAAAGGACAAACCGATTTTTTTATGCTAACTATTTCTGATGTTACAGGAAAAACTATTGAGACTTTACAATTAAGTGGGAATAACCTAGACGTTGATTTACCAAATGGGCTCTATTTTTTCACCTTAACAACACGTGATTATAAAAAAGCGGTAAGGAGAATAGTTGTACAAAAATGAACGATTCGCTAAAATGGGATAATATCAGCATCAGTTTTCTACATCTTCAAACTAACTTTAGGTTTGAAATAAACTAGCCAACTTCCTTTTTTTACCGTACTTTTATCCGAAATAATAATTATCAGATAGTTATTTGTTTCTAATATAACTTAACCGGAAGTTTAAAGTTATTAGTGAATAGAGTAGCTAAATGGAATACTTTTGCCACTTTACCGACACATGAAATTGCACAATATTAGACTTGAAGTAATGCAAACCATAGGAAAATCTATGGATGACTTGCTTGATAAATACCTAAAACCTATTGAAGAAAATTGGCAACCAGCAGATTTTTTGCCAGATTCTAGAAATCCAGAATTTGCAGCAGAAGTGAAAGAGATTCAAGAACTTGCCAAAGAAATGGATTACGATTTGATTACTGTTTTAGTTGGAGATACCATTACTGAAGAGGCACTACCTACCTACGAAGCCTGGTTGATGAGTGTAGAAGGTGTAAACCAAGAAGAAGCAAACGGTTGGAGTAAATGGGTACGTGCTTGGACTGCAGAAGAAAATAGGCACGGAGATTTATTGAATAAATACCTTTACTTATGTGGTAGAGTTGACATGCGAGAAATGGAGATTTCTACACAACATTTGATAAATGATGGCTTTGATATAGGAACAGGAAGAGACCCTTATCGAAATTTTGTTTATACCAGTTTTCAAGAACTTGCCACCAATATTTCGCACCGAA
>JBEAPG010000227.1:0-4209 GCA_041164545.1 Bacteroidota bacterium | reverse complement strand
ATCTTAAGTATTTAATATCATAAGTTAGCGCAGTTGTTGCGCCGCTACTGTCAGCAGCACATTTAATGTATGGTTTTGTGTTATAAATTACAGACATGTCTAAACCAATATTGTCATTTTCTGTATAAGATTCATGAAATTCAACATTTTGATTTTTAAGTGCATATTTGATTGTTCCAGTTCTTGAGTTTTCCCCACGCTCTGCTGAATAATGTAATTCCGCAGATTTAATCGAATCGGGCAATGGTATATAATTTTCAGTAGCACTTTCAAAAATTATAGTTTTGCCTATAGTTTGGAAAGTATTACCAAATCTAAAATAATTAGTAGCATCTGTACTTACTGCTACAGGCGAACCATGAAAAATATTTGGGACGATAATGCTATCCGCCGCAGGTCTTGTCATTATGTCAGCAAAGGAATAACTTAAATTGCCACCGAATTGAATTACTGGAGTTATCGGATTACCATTACCTTGTAAGTTATTACCAACATTGACAAAGGTATTAAATGCTGTCACCACCCCATCTATGTTTGCCGATGTCTTCACTGCTTGTTGACTAATATTATTGAATATGGAGTTAGTGACCTTTAATGACATAACGGTCGACTCTGTGCTGTCTACTGTTATGGATTGATAGGAATTAGAAAAAGTGCATTTGTCGAATGTAATATCCGAAATCACTGTTTCATTAAATATTTCAATATTGTTATAAGCACGATAAAAATCACATTCATTGAATCTTACAGAATTTGTGTTATTAAATGATGACTTAATTACAACATGTCTGCTTCCATTGTCAGAAGTAATTGAATCATTAGCAATCGGACCTTCAAATCTACATTTATCAAATACAATATCAGACGCTGAGTCAAGTATTGCTATTGGAATAGATGTGCTAGTAGTTCTAAAATTTATCCCTGAAACACTTATTGGACCCATCTGACTACCCTCAAGCACGTTTTCCCAAACACCTGTAGATGTTGTGGTCCTAACTACAGAGTTAGCTGTTGTGCTATCTAGAACAATTATTACACTGTCCTTGCCAGAATTTTTAAACGTAACATAAGGAGGCAGTAACAATTCATTGGAAATTCGATAAACTCCAGGATGAAAATTAATTGTTCGTCTAGTTATTACTGGAGTAAAGGCACTTCTCCTGCCATAAATTTCATTTATTGCTCGTTGTATGGCTAATGTATCATCAGTGAAACCATCGCCTAATGCACCGAAATCTCTAATATTAACAAAATCATCTACTTTATTTTGAAAAGTTCTTAGAGTAGGATTTAGTCCATCTTCACCAGTATTAACACGATATCCACCCAATAATCCTCTATACCAATAATTTCCTAATTGAGCCAGTAAGTCTGACTGAGTTGTTAATATTTCGGTATTGCCTAAGTATGGGGCTCCTTCTTCAATGGTGCCATTTCCAACAAAAAGCCTTAACTTATCTATGGCCCAACCAAATTCACCAGATGTTAGTTGACCTAAATCTTGTAAAAAGCCTCTACGAACCTGAATTTGAGATATTTGAACAACTGCCATAATTAAAATCTACCTTAGAAAGTTATTTAATATTTACCTTAGAAAGGCTTTTTAAAAGTTACGGTAATATTCTTCGACTCTATCCCACCAACGATTGGCCCAAAAATTAAAATCAGTCCCTTCAATTAAAAATTCTTGATATGTGGGGTCAGACCAGTTATTTGTTGTGATCTCATCTGGCTTTGAGCACATTAAAATAACTCCTCGTTGTATGTTTGTTTTATACAACGAATTGTGTGCCAACGCATACGCAACTAATTGTAGAAAATAGTCCTGGATCCATTCTTGTTTTTTTGGTTTGTTGGTTTGTTTAAAATCTAGAATTGTTTCCTGACCCTGATGAAGTCCAACACAATCTGTAGTTCCAGCGTATATACCTGGATAATACAAACTCACTTCAGTGCCCCATATTTCGTCAATCTTACCGAAACCTTGTTCAATGACTTTCTTCGCCATAACAAGACTCTGGTTTGCATATGGATTTGAAACGGTATCCTTCAGAGACTGACCATTGATATAATTTTCTAAGTAGGTATGCATTCGCGTTCCCCTACTAGATGCTTCTGTAGTAATTTGCAGTGCCTGGGATTCACCCACACGCTTGCGCCATTGTTTTAAACTGTCAATTGTTTCTGCGGATTTTGTTTTATCCAAAATTGTAGTTACACTGGCTATTTTTTTACCATCTGGAGTAATGTAGACCCTAGATCCATCTAGGGTATCTCTACTTAGTTTTATATATTGAAATTTATTTACTAACATGTGCATATTTTAGCACATTAACCAGCGGTTGTCAAAACTTCATTTTCTTTTTTTCAACGCACGTTTTGACATTTGATCAACTGTGCGTTCTGCTGCTAACTTTTCAGTATCCAATTCTTGGTCAGCATCATTATCGAATTCGTCATTATCAATTTCGGCATCCTCAACGTCTGAATCAGTTTTTAAATATACATATCTGACACCGCTGTCATCTTTTTTAATATCTCTAATTATATTTTTCAATGAAGGATTATTGTCATAAGCAGATATTAATGCGCCAGCGTTAAACATTTCTGAACCTGGTATAGATCTTACTATATTAATCAAACTGTCCAATCTTATTTTAGGATCAGGTTGATCAGCCGCAGCAAATCTATTCTTTTCAGAATCCAACACCATTAGTAGATTACTATCAACATTAGTGTTTTGTTCATTCTCAATAATGAATTCTTTTGCTCTCATAATTATGATATAACACTTTTCTTGTTAACTAATTTTGGTTCCTGACTACCCTTGCTATCAACTTTTGTTGGAGTAACTCCCATCATTTTACTTGCTAGACGAATAGTTTCCTCATCCTCTGGGGCATACATTACTTGCACTAGGTTTTCAGAATAAGGACTTTCTTGCTGAAATGTTACCAGCCCTGCTTGAACAGCACGAGCAGCAGCAACTGCAACACCATATCTGTATTGCATATATGGATCAGTATTCCTAAGTTGTTTCTGAACATATGCTCCAGGTAATGAATTTGGAACAGCATCCATGCCCGACTCAAATGGCTGTGCCATTGTTTGTTCAGTTACAAACTCTTTAGCACGCATTAACGCTTTTCTCTACCCATTGGCTCAGTTCCGCCGGCCGCGGCATCAACAGCGGCGAAGTCATCTTCATCATCCATATCAGTCATATCAGCATCCGGTATACCAGCAGGAGGGTTACCAGACATTGTATCGCCCATACCACTCATAGGAGTTGAAACTTGCTCTCCTGCTAGTTGTCTTGCAGAATTATCTGCTGCTTCACGTGCTTGACTTAATGTGGTTGCAAGATCAGTTAACAATTGACCCATTGTAGTTTTAAACTGATTAGCAGTTTCTTCACCCATTTGAGATTGATCACGGATAGTATCAACTAATGATGGTAATTGTTCGGCTTGCATTTTGCTAACTTTTTCAACCATATCTTGAATACTATCAACCATGTCTTTAGCTGCAAGAGCAGCTTCTGCTCGACCGATTTCACCCTCACGAATGATTCTGCGCTCCTGCAACCAAGTGGTTAAACTTTCACGTATCATCAAAAGTTCTAAGTATTTAGGGTTGCGTTCAGCAGTGTGCACTCCATAACTATGTCTTATTTTGTTGATATTTTCAGTTATGCGATTTGTTAAATGCACCGCCTTGGCGTGACTAAGCTTACTAAAATCTATTTTAAAACCAAATCTTGACTCCATTAGGGAATTCATTTTTTTAGCAGTAGATTTAGGGTTAATGTCTTTAAGATTCATATTATGTATCCATTAAATTATATGTATTTAGCAAAATTTATTTTTTTCTCTAATAAGTTTTTCGCAGTATCTAGTTTGTCATAGTATTCATTATATTGAACTCTATAAAAATCCATTTTTTCATAGTCAATATTTTTTTGCTTAAGTTTAAACTCATAAAATTTTAATTTTTTAAAAGCTCTATCTACCTTGACGTCATCTTCATGTAAAATATATGCTAACTTACTTTTGCCAGTCTGATAATAAATAGCAGATAATATGCCAGCCTTTTTGTTACAAAAAATTTGTTCAAAATCACTGTATCTGTAACATAATTTCCATTTAAAATTTTCTTCTTTTATCAATACATAATTTCCCACTACATATACTTTATTTCCTATTTCAA
>JBEAPG010000226.1:0-4222 GCA_041164545.1 Bacteroidota bacterium | reverse complement strand
TTTAATGTTAGATGCATCCACATCAGCATAAATATCAGATAAATTGTTGAGCAAGTCTACCCTCTCTCGTTCATCCTTAGCATTTTCAAATGAATTTAGTAGTGTATCTATTTTTTGGCTTCGGTTTTCTGAAAAAGCAGAAATCCAAAATGAAAAAAAATGAATAATGCTATGTATGGGGTTGTTCTCATACCGGGGAAGTTTTGCAAGATAGCACCAATTTTATTAATGGAAGATATACTTCTTTTTCATTCCTTTTGCTAATTAAGCGTATATATGATATACCAATACTAGTGTATTAATTCAAAAAAAATACGTTGCTTTGATGCCATGAAGAAAATGGCTCTGCACTGGCAGGTGATTATTGCACTTATTTTGGGGATAGTATACGCCGTTTTGGCGGTAACTCAAGGTTGGCAGGATTTTACAAAGTCTTATATCAGTCCATTTGGGGATATATTCATAAATGTACTAAAACTCATTGCTGTTCCTTTGGTCCTTTTTTCAATTATTACAGGTATCGGTTCACTTAAAAATATTAAACAATTGGGGCGGGTGGGCATTAAAACGTTGCTAATCTATGTAGTGACCACAATGTGCGCTATTCTTATCGGATTGTTTTTTGTAAATGCAATAAAGCCCGGAACTTTCCCAAGCAAAGAGTCCCGTATAGAAAAACGGATTGAATACGAACTTTGGTTGGCTAAAAACCCTCAAGTTCCTCGTTTAGATACGACTCGGTTGTTAGCTAATCCTGAGTATGCTGTATTAGTAAAAGAAGTACAAGAACGTATAAATACCGAAGGAGTAAATGCAGATGTTGAAGATAAAATCAGAAAGGCGAAGGAAAATAAATCCAAAGGACCTCTTGCACCTTTGGTAGATATTGTGCCACAAAATATTATTGTAGCTCTAGCCGAAATGGAAATGCTTCAGATCATCTTTTTTGCCATTTTCTTTGGAGTAGTACTCGTAAATCTGCCAAAAAAGAAGGCTAAACCTGTGCGTAAATTAATGGATGGGCTAAACGAAATGTTTATCAGTATGGTAAATATTGTCATAAAAACTATGCCCTTTTTTGTTTTTGCGCTTATGGCTGGTAGCTTGGTAAAAGCAGCAGGTGATAATATGGATAAACTAAAAGAACAATTGGTCTTCTTACTAAATTATAGTTGGGTGTTAGTTATTGCGTTGGCCGCAGTGGCATTTGTGTTTTATCCGTTAATCATTCACTTTTTTGCTAAAGGTACAGGTATCAAGAAGTTTTTGAAGGGAATAAGTCAAGCTCAATTAACCGCATTTTCAACAAGCAGTAGTATGGCAACTTTGCCTGTTACGATGGAGTGCGTTCATGATAATTTAAAAGTACCAAAAAGTATAAGCAGTTTTGTGCTTCCCATTGGTGCTACGGTAAATATGGATGGTACAAGTTTGTACCAAGCTGTAGCGGTGGTAGCTATGGCTCAATTCCATATGATAGATTTAGATTTTGGGCAACAAATGGTAATTGTACTTACCGCTACGCTTGCTAGTATTGGTGCAGCTGCGGTACCAAGTGCAGGTCTGGTACTTATGATAGTGGTGCTTGAGAGCGTAGGATTAAACCCGGCTTGGATTGCTATAATTCTACCTGTTGATAGAATACTTGATATGTGCAGAACGGTTATTAATGTAACCGGAGATGCTACCGTTTCTGCTATTATTGCAGCCACAGAAAACATTGAAGACTAATTAATGTTTAAGAGAATGGCGTCAAACATTACTGTAAAATGTCGTGTTGGTTACGCTAAAAGCTCGTTTTATTAGTTCTATTTGCGAAAATTTTTGAATGAAAAAAAATATATTCTTTGTTTTTATTATTAGCCTAATGGCTAGTTTACACTCTGTAGCTCAATGCGGTACAGATGAATACAACCGCCGATTAGTGCAAGATAAATTAGCCGAAGGAGAAGACTTTGCCGATTATTTGGATAGAATGTCTACTGCTAATTTTAATGTGGAGTATGATCTAAAAACTAAAAAAGCGACACGTATTATCCCAGTTGTTTTTCATGTTATTCATGCTTACGGTGAGAGTAATATTAGCAAAGAACAAATAGAAGATCAAATACGAGTTTTGAATGAGGACTATTCTCGTTTAAATGCAGACACGACGAATACACGGAGCCAATTCAAAGGCAGAGCTGCCTCTTTCGATATAGAATTTAGACTAGCGAGAATTGCTCCAGATGGCAGTTGTACTGAAGGGATTACTCGAAAATACGACCCAATAAATACCATCGAAGATTATGAGGATAACGATAATGAGGCCAAAACCTCTGTGGCAGCATGGCCAAGAGATAGGTACCTAAATGTGTGGGTAGTCACAGAAATTCAAAGTAGCAGTACCACCGGAACCATTTTGGGATACGCACAATTTCCGGGTCAAGGAGCATCTACTGACGGAATAGTTTGTCGACACGATAGAATTGGTACAATAGGTACTGCGAGTGTTGGTGATAAAGGTAGAACAATGACTCACGAAGTGGGTCATTGGCTAGGCTTATATCATCCATTTCAGGGTGGATGTAACGGGCAAGGAGACAGAGTAGCCGATACGCCTCCTGTAAAAGAACCAAGCTACGGCTGCCCTACAAATAATAATTCCTGTAGCAATGACAGCCCAAATGAGCTGGATATGGTTGAGAATTTTATGGATTACGCCAATGGTGGTTGTATGAATATGTTCACCACTGGCCAAAAAAATAGGGTAGAGGCATACCTTTCGAGCGATCGAGCATCAGTAATTTCTTCAGCTACACTATCGGCTACAGGCGTTAATACAAATTCAAATTGTGGTCCGATTGCAGATTTTTGGACCTCCAATGGAAATTTGGTGATTTGCGAAGGCGATTCTATCCAATTTGTAGATTTAAGTTATAATGGTGAAGTAAAGCAGCGAACTTGGACTTTTACAGGAGGATCTCCATCGGTTTCTACTTTTGAAAAACCATACGTAACATATAATGAGCCAGGTGTTTACGAGGTAGAGTTTGAAGTAGCAAATGATCTAGGTACCAACACGCTTAAGAGAACTGCTCTTATAACAGTGCTTCCAAGTACAGCAATTGTTAGTGCTCCCTACGGAGAAGATTTTTCTTCTGCATCGAATATAGTTTCTTGGCAACTAGAAACCAAAGATGGCTTTGGCTGGCAAAGAAATACTTCCCGAGGTTTTTCGGGTAGAGAGTGTCTGCAAGCAAATATAAATTCTAACACAGCGCCTAATGCACGTTTTAGTTTACTGCTGCCCCCTTTGGATATTACTAAACACGGATCACCTGTGTACTTAAATTACAGATATGCATATGCTCGTCGAAGTGCAGCTGCATCTGAAGTTTTATTGTTTTATGCATCAAAAGACTGCGGTAAAACGTGGCAAACTATCCGCGGATACAACGCAAACAATGGCCTAGAAACAGGAACAATAGGAACAGGTTGGCAGCCAAGTAGTGCAAATGATTGGGGTTTCAACCAGGTGGACCTATCTGCATATGCGAATGTTCCAAACTTGTTTTTAAGAATTGATGCAGTATCACAAAGTGGAAATTCCATTTTTTTAGATGACATAAATGTCGGACAATTCTCACTAAGTACTCCAACCTATTTAAACGACCCCGAATTAAGTTTAATGCCGAATCCAGCGCAAAACGATTTGCAAGTTTTACTTGATGCAAAGTATGCTACTTACACAGTTTCCATTGCAGATATCGCAGGTCGATTACTTTTGCAGCGAAATTTGAGCCAAGGAAATAGTCAAATTTCGACCGCCGATTTACCCAATGGCGTATATACTGTGTGGGTAAATGCAGAAAACAAAATGTGGAGTAAAAAGTTGATTATCAATAAATAAGAATGTCAAAGAATCTCGTAATAGTAGAGTCCCCAGCTAAAGCAAAAACCATTGAAAAATACCTCGGAAAAGATTACATTGTAAAATCTTGTTTCGGGCATATTCGAGATTTGGACAAGGGAGATTCAGCTATAGATATAGAAAAAGGGTACTTGCCTCGTTACATCGTTTCGGATGATAAAAAGAAGATAGTCGCGGAACTTAAAAAACTGGCTAAAGATGCTGAGACAGTGTGGTTGGCTTCGGACGAGGACCGCGAAGGAGAAGCTATATCTTGGCACTTAGCAGAAGTACTAAATCTAAAAAAAGAAAACACCAAGCGAATTGTTT